>JAUWOO010000012.1 GCA_030612095.1 Thermoplasmatota archaeon
TTTGGTATCAAAGGATTATCTGGAACTGTTACAACATCTGAGGGAGATGATCAGGAGATAACAGTTGAAACATCTGAAACCATAACTGTCACCATCTCGAATGGGCAGTACTCAGAAGTACATCTTACCTATTATGACGAAAACTGGGTCTTTGAAAGTTGTATGAATGAAACCATTGGTGATAATACGGCTGGCAATGGATATAGTGGCATATTTGACTTTGTTGTAACGGAAGATGAGATTGACAAGGGAGTTGGTTACATTGTGGTTGCTTCCGCTGCAGGCTCCTATTATACTTATAACCTAGTCGAAATTGTAGCTGTACATGACCTTGTTATTGATGTCATAGAACCTGCTGCAAACCAAACATTAACTTGTGGTTTAGAAACAAACTTGGAACTCCAAGTGTTGGATGACAATGGAGATGTTGTAGATGACGTTGATAGTGTCGTAGGTGAAATACTTGACGGAGATGGGGATGTTATCCAAGATGTAAACTTCAAACAAAAAACCGGCGATATATGGTATATCGATGACTGGGTTCCTCATTTTGCCGGCGATTTTGTAATTACTGCAAGTAACAATACCGGTGAGAACGAGCATGATGGTAACTCAACGTTACTTATCGATCTAGCAACAATCACATTTTCACCAGATGCTGTAACTGCTGGCATTGAACTATTAAATGTCACTGTAGATGTTATTGGTGTTGATGCAAATGACAATCCATTACCCGATGGAACAAAACTTTATATTAACGTTGAAGAGTCAGATACTATTAGGCCACTGTTACTTGATGGTGATTACATCACACTTGATGAGGATGGAACTGGCAGTTTCGATATAACTGAAGTAGGAGATAATAGAACAAAGATAAACCTTACATTCCAAGGTCAGTACGAAGCAGGATATAAGGGAAATGTAACAGCTGGCGAATTCTCAATCGATTTCCCTGTATTTGAGGTGGATCCATCTGAGATATACCTTGGTATGGCGAATGTGATAACAATAACTGCCCATGACAATAATGGCAATCCAATTGAAGGAATACACATTACCCTTCTTTCATCAATTCATGGTATATTGGCAGCCCAGCCAGATCCTGTGATGACAGATTCAGCAGGTCAAGCACAACTCAGTATATCGCCACTTGCCAGTGGAAAGCTCAACGTAACAATCGCACGAGATGTAGAATATGTTGGAGGGCAACTCAACTGGACTAATGCTGTGGTTACTAATACTGCTATAACGGTAACCTCACTGAAACCATTAAAGATATCTGTATCGAAATCTCCAATATTTGAAGGAGAAACGTTGACAGTTACGATTAAATCTGGAACAGCACTAGTCAGTGGTGTAGATGTTACGTTTGGAGAAACTACCTCTTATACTGATTCAGATGGAAAAGTAACCTTTACAGTACCAGATCCCGGAGTAGAATCCGCTATTTATAATATAGCAGCTGAAAAAACGGGATATGCATCAGTTGAGAAAACCATCACCGTAATCAAGGTATATGCGATTACAATATCTGGACCAAGTACCGATCCGGGAACTGGCTCTACATTTACCGTAACCGTGCTGGCAAAGGGAAGCTCACTTGCAGGGGCTACAGTAACATTTGAGGGAGAAACAGTTACGTCAGATGAAAATGGAAAGGCTACGTTTACTGCACCTTCAGCAAAAGGAGACTATACAATTACTGCCACATACGAGAAATATCAGGATGGCGTATTAGTCATCACAATCGTGGAAGGTGGCATACCTGGATTCGAACTGATAACCCTGATAGCAGCAATCGGAGTAGCATTCATACTACTAAGACGCAGACGAAACTAGGAGAGATAACTCTCTCTTATCTTTTTTTTATTTTTTTTCAAAACCCTTTTAATCCTTTTGTATATATTCTTTCTTTCTGGAGTGATTTAATCTGAAGATAAGTGTCATCCTACCAACTTTAAACGAAGAAAAGGGTATAGGTAAAACTATTGATTCAATTAATAGAGAATATTTCAAGAAAAACAACTGGGATTTAGAAATTGTCATAGTAGATGGCGATTCAAAGGATAAAACTCAGGAAATGGCAAAAGAAAGAGGGGCAAAAGTAATATTAGAAAAAAGAAGAGGATATGGTAGAGCATACAAAACAGGTATGTCACAACTTACTGGTGACATCATCGTCACTGGTGATGGAGATGCAACCTATCCATTTGATAAGATACATGAGTATGTACAACTATTAATTGATGAAAATCTAGATTTCATAACAACAGATAGATTTGCAGAGTTAAAAAAAGGATCCATGACCTTGACTCATCGATTTGGAAATATAACTCTTGCAACAGTACTTCGGGTTCTCTTCTTTATGAATATTAGAGATTCACAATCAGGTATGTGGATATTCAAAAAAGAGGCTTTGGATAAGATACAACCTTTAAAAAATTTTAATAACGGAATGCCTTTTTCAGAGGAAATTAAAATAGAGATGTTTACAACAAAAGGTGTAAAAGCAAGAGAAATACATTCAACATTGAGTGCTAGAGAGGGAAAAATAAAACTAGAAAGTTTCAAAGATGGGTGGAAAAACCTGAAATTTCTATTCAAAAAAAGGGTCACATCGTGATTGGTTTGAATCAGGATGAAAATAACCTTTTGAATCTCTTCGTTTAAAAGTTTACTGATAATATATGGGTATCAAGTTGCTGGTGTATTTCAAGACCTGCTTTTTCTATCACACCAGAATATTGTTCGTTTCAGGTCAATAGTTCGATATTATCGCTTCTATCCAACTACGTACATTTCATGGTCGATTTTTTTACCTTTAAATCTATTCACATTTAAGCTTTCTAAGATTTTAGAGGTCTTACCATCAGTGATAAAATCAGATAGAATTTGCGAAACTATTGGTGAAAGCATAAATCCATGTCCGCTGAATCCATTACATTGAATAAAACCCTTTAATTCTTTAATTTCACCTAAAATCGGCCGAGCATCGGGTGTGACGTCATAAAAACCTGTCCAATGTCTAAGCATATTGATGTGTTTCAACTGAGGTACATATCTTGTAAGAGTCTTTGACATATGCTGAATAAAAGAAAAAGTGGGCATTGTCTTATAGCCTTTCTTTTCCCTTGGTATGGGGATACCACCAACGATATGTCCTTCTTCTTGTTGACTAAAATAAATTCCATCCTTAAAAGAAATCACCATTGCTTCGAACATAGGTTTTAATCTCTCGGTGGCCAAAATCTCCTTTCTGAACGGAACATTTGGAAGTTTGATATCAACCATTTCCGCTATCTTTTTTGACCAGACTCCTGCGGCATTAACAACGGTATTTGTTTTTATTATGCCTTTGCCAGTTTTTACTGCACTGATTTTTTTATTAATTGTTTTGATGTCTGTAACTTTTGTATGTGTGTAAATCTCTGCCCCTTTTTTCCTTGCTGCGTTAGCATAGGCAAAGGTTGTCTTGAATGGATTTGCATGTCCATCTGTAGGACAAAATGTAGCACCTACTGCAGCCATTCCTTTTACATCAAGGACAGGAACAACATCGTTTATCTCATCTGAGTCCAGAATATCAACCTTTAAACCAAGAGAACGCTGCATGTTAACATTCTTTTCAGCTTGTCTCATCTCCTTAGCATCATGAACAGCAATTAGGTATCCACCCTGTCGAAGTTCAATGTCCTGTCCCAGTTTTGTGCTAAGAGATTCAAAAATTTTAATACTCTTTATGGCTAATTCCGTATTTTCTTTGGTAGACCATTGTTGTCTAATCCCTGCACCACAAGCACCCGTTGCGCCAGATGATAGATAGTTTTTCTCGGCAACTACAACATCGATTCCCTTCTTAGCCAGCATATAGGCAAGAGAACAGCCAGTAACACCGCCTCCGATAATAACAACGTCTGTCTTACTTTTCATCTTTATCACTTGCCAGTGTACCGAGAGGGACGGGGATGATAGGAGGTCTGGAGGTTGGAATAGAGATTTTTGAAACCTTTTTTCCAGTTTTTTTCTCAAGGATTTTTATTACAATTTGGACACACACTCTCCCTTGACATGGACCCATTCCGATTCTCAATTTTTTTCTCAGTTCTTCTAGATCTGTGTAACCTTCTTCAATTGCCTTTAATACTTCCTCTTCAGTAATGTCTTCACATCTGCAAACAATAGCGCTTTTTTTCATGCGTAAACCCTTATGTTTCTAATTTCCATGGCAAGATCTGTTCTTACCTCGACTGTAATAACCATTGTTTTACCTTTTTTAAGGACCTGTTTAATCGTTCCATCGCATCTGATGTTTCCCCATCTGTCAAGAGCCTTAACCGTGTCTCCAACTTCAGGGACAGGTAAAAATTCATAAGGCAAGGTTATCAACGCTTTGTCATCCCTACTCTTTATAACGAAAATAGCAAGACCTGGACAAAATCCAACACATTTCCCACAACCAATACATTTTTCAAAATCTACTACGGGTAGAGCATTAATATTTTTCATTGAAATGGCATTTACTGGACAGGATGCAACACATGGATCACATGGAATCTCCTGAATACATTCAATTATGGCAACACCCTTCTCTAGATGTTCTTTTGAAGGCAGTTTTAAATCTTTTGTAGACAAAACACCAGTTTTCTCATGGCTAGACATGTCTCTTCCCCAGTAGCTTTGATATCTTATGTTTGCCAATTCTTGGTTTTTCTCCAAACGGTCCCGCTCTCAAACGATCAAGTTCACCCATATGCTGCTTTTTCAGTGATGAGTCTCCTTTCTTTTTGTATCCTAAAGATATGGCGGCTGAAAGACCAGCAATTTTACCTTCGATCATGGCAGTGGATGCCTCTTCAATACCAGAAGAATCTCCTGCGACATATATACCTTTTATAGTAGTATGCATGGAATCGTCATGGAGTGCTACATATCCTCCCGCTTCGGGAATGAACTCCATCTCTGCCCCTACTTGGTATAGAAATCTTGTTGAAGGCGTTAGACCAACGGCAAGACAAATCGTGTCACAATTGATTTTTTCCTCTGAACCTTTTACCGGTTGCCAATTATTGTCAAGCTTTACAATTACTGCTCCTTCCACTTTTCCATTTCCGTATACCTCTTTTATAGAATGTGATGTTAGAATGGGAACTCCACATCTCCTAAGTTTGGCAGCATGAACATGATACCCTCCAATCTGAGGCATAGCCTCAACAACCCTATCAACCTCTATCCCCGCCTGCAATAGTTGATAAGAAACAATAAGACCAACATTTCCCGCACCGACCATGATTACCTTCTTGCCCGGTTTTACACCAAACACGTTCATTAGTGTCTGTACAGCACCTGCACCATATACACCAGGTAAATCATTACCTGGAAACAAAAGCATGTTCTCCATGGCACCACATGCAAAAATGGCTGCCCTGCAATTCACTTCATACAAAGTATTTTCATAAACTTCTCTTTTTACAACTGCAAACTTATGCTGTTTTTCTTTGTCTCCTTCATAATAACCGATGGCTGTGGAATCCATCATTACCTTAATTTTGCCGTTTTGTTCAAATTTCTTAAGGTCATTTTCCAAATCTATTGCTATTTGGATGCCTCGTGTACCAGCTTTCTCCTGTTTCGAACCAAAAAACTTATGGGTTTGTTTTACTAACTGTCCCCCAACAGTTTGATTTTCATCTACAAGCAATACGCTTGCCCCCTGTCCTGCAGCCTCAAGACTTGCACATAGGCCAGCCGGTCCAGCGCCGACAACGAGAATATCTACATTGGCAGTTTCTTTTGATTTGCTCTTGAACTCTACATCTGGCCAATCTGCAAGCTTTTCCTGTGTTTCAACACGTATTCCATTGTTTAACGGGGCAATGCATGTCCTAACATTGGGTACTTTGTTGACTTTCATCAGACAAGAAGAACATTTTCCAATTCCGCAGAAAAAACCACGAGGGCGGTCATATTTAAGGCTGGTTGTAAGTTTTTTAATGCCTGCAGCATGCAATGCAGATGCGATACTATCTCCCTTGAAACCATGTAGTTTAGTATCGTTAAAATAAAAGGAAATCCTCTCAGAATCTTTGAAATCGATAATAGGATGTTTTTTTATTCTCAGAAGCATGCCCCACTCCCGAATATAGCACCCTATTTAAAAACTATTATACAAAAACAAGCGGAACTATGCAATCTGAACATCCTTGATTGAATGATGTCTATGTGCAAGCTTACGGATGTTGCCTATGTTTCTCCCGCCTCTCCCAATTATTTTTGATTTATCGCTTGTGGCAACCTCAACTTTTGCGACAATTGACTCCCCACTACCATCTAGGGTGATCTTGTTTATTTTATATGGTTTGCATAGATTAAGGATGAATCTTTCTTTATCCTCATCAAACTCGACAAATTTTATGTTCTTCTTAAAGAGTCTTCTTAATTTTTCTAAGTTCTTGGCTTTACTGCCTATGGCTATACCAAGCTGACCTTTTTTCACGATAAATATTAATTTATCTTCTGTAACCATACAGTCGATAACATCTATTTTCAAGATGTTGCTGGCCATGTTTATGTATTGCATAATTTCGTTAGAAAACGCAATTTCGGTCATTTAAATACTACCTTTTTTTGGCAAGTTGCAATATATTGGAGCCACCATCATCCATCACGGCAAAAACAGAAACTGCAAAGGTTTTACCACAGGTATGACCAAGATCTATGGAGTTGGAGTTGTAGTTGTAGACGAGAATTTTCTTCTTTTTGGCTAGTTTATCAATCTCGGATGAATATGGGCAATTTTTAGCCAGGACAATGAGTTTTGCCGTTTCATCACTTATAACCATTTTAACCTGTTTGGATCCTATCATCACTTTTCCTTTTTTTACCGTGCTTTTTAAAACCTTATCGACATCGACCATTTTACTTTCCCTTCTTTTTACTTCTTTTCATGACAAGTTCAACCGCACCAGTTCCCAAATTAACTGGTTGCCCAACAATAATATTTTCGGCCACACCACCAAGCGTATCTAATTCACCACGTCTGCTGGCATCCAATAGATGATTCACTGTTATTTCAAATGCGGCTCTGGATAACACTGAGCTTTTCTCACCACTTACTCCATGTCTGCCTATTGCTTTTATAGTACCATTAGATGTCATAACATCTGACACAAGCATGATGTGTCTCTTATCTACATTCAGACCCTGTTCCATTAGAGTATTGTACGCCTCTTGTATTATAATGTTCCTTGCAGCCTCTATACCAAGCACTCTTCCAACGGCCTGTATGTCATTAGTTGTAGTCCTATATGGATCAACACCTTCTATTTCTAACACCTTATCAAGGTTGCTCCCCTCGCTATATATCACGTAACCTTCTTCTGGTTCTTTTCTAATAATAATACGTTTTATACCATCGATTCCTTTAACTTTGAGATCTTTTAGCAATTCATTGACATTTAAGAGTTTTTTATAGCTGGGTTCGTCTAAGGTTATCTTGATTTTCTTTTTCTCTATTTTCGCATCTATTTTTTTGATCTTTTTGATGGATTCCAACAGGTCATCAATTTTGGATCCCTTCCTTTTCATTGTTTTTGTATCGGGCTTGATGAGAATAGTCAGGTTTGTAAGATCTGCCTCTATATCGGCCACGTCATTTAGTTTAGTAATCTCTATTTGATTAGCAACATCTTTAGCAAGGTCGGCGCTTAATTTGTATTTGTCCTGTAAATATATATTCATCATAGGTGTAGATGGGATAGATCTGGCGTCTACAATTTCTATGAGGCGAGGCAATCCAAGAGTAACATTAATCTCAGCGACACCTGCATAGTGAAATGTTCTCATTGTCATCTGGGTTCCCGGTTCGCCGATACTCTGTGCACCTATTATACCACAAGCCTCAGCAGGATCAATGAGGTTTTTTTCATATTCTGCCAATGTTTTAGATACTATGTCCTTAAGTTTCGTCTTTAATTTTTTATCCTCTGTTACTCTGGTAATAATCTCATCTATTATATATGGAGAGAGAGGTTTATCTTTTAAAATCTTGTTTATATCTGATCTTATTTCCCTACGTTCTTTGGATTCCTCTATCTTTTTGGGCAATACGATTTCTCTTTTTCGCTCAGGAATTTCTTCTACTGTACTTTTCTTTTTTACTTTCTTCTCTTTTTTCTTTACTGATTTTTTAACCGTTTTTTTACTAGTTTCAGAGGACTTCTTTTTCTCTTCTTTTTCTATTTTGCTCTTAGGAGTTTTTTTGATGGGGGATTCATCAGGTTTTTTCGTAACCTGTTTTTTTGTCTTTTTCTCTTCTTTTCTATCTTTAGTTGAAACACTTTTTTTAGGCAAGATTAGACCCCCTCTTTCACATCAGCTATTATTCGATCAATATCTACTGCATTTCCGCCCACGCTTCTAGCGGGATCTATCCCATCTTCACCATAGATGAATTGTATTATCTGTCCTCCAGCATGTCTTACAGTACCATCATTTTCTACTTTAACATCTTCTAAGGCGTTAATCAAACGTCTTTGCATGTATCCCGATCTTGATGTACGCACTGCAGTGTCGACTAAACCTTCTCTACCCCCCATTGAATGGAAGAAATATTCTGTTGGTGATAATCCGCTTTTATAGCAAGATGCTACGAATCCTTTTGCACTTGCTCCCAGATCACCTCTCTTGAAATGTGGGAGGGTACGATATTGATAACCTCGGCTTATTCTTTCGCCCCTAACTGCCTGCTGCCCTACACAACCGGACATCTGTGAAAGGTTAAGCATGGATCCACGTGCACCGGATTTAGCCATCATGACAGCGCTATTGTCCATTCCAAGGTGGCTACCTGCTATTTCACCAGCCATGTCTCTTGTTTTACCTGTGACCTTCATTATTTCCATTTCAAGGGTTTCTTCTAGACTTCGTCCCGGAAGTGACTCTAGTTCTCCTGCTTCATAAGCCTTTACCAGGCCACTGATTTTCTTCAGGGCTTTACTTATTCCTTCCGCAATCTGCTTTTTCGCCTCATCTGGTATGTCCTCATCATCTATGCCTGTAGTAAAACCGAAAAGTGTTATAGCAGCTATAGCTAGTTTTGTAGCATTGTCAATGAATTCCCTACCTGCATCCATCCCATGATCTCGTATTATCCTATCCAAGATTTTTCCTTTAAACGCACCGATACCGTTTTCATCTATTATTCCTTGTTTCAATACGCCATTTTTTACGATCACATATGCATTATGAGGGCAGTTTGGTGCTTGACATGTGTCACAGTTAAAACAAGCTTTAGCCTTATACTCTAGATTAAGACTCTTGGGAAGTAAAGCGCTGAACACGTCCTTTCCACTGATGTACTTTTTCCCATTTTCTGTGATGGTTTTAAAGTTTTTCCCATTATAGTTGATTGCAGCTAAAATGTGTGATGCGTCGTCTAACGGTATTTTCCTATCTTTGCGTGTTAGTAAAAAACATCCTGATATGTGGTCATGTATACCTCCAATAATTGCCCCACCGAACCTTGGGGAGAGAATGTTTTCCTGTACTTTCATCAGGATTTCTGCTTCAGCTTTTGCTTCCTCGCCTTGTATGAGGTGGAGATTCATTTCATCCCCGTCAAAATCTGCATTATATGGTGGGCATACACATAAATTGAATCTGAATGTTTTATCTGGTACCACTTTGACTCGATGGGCCATCATGGACATACGATGAAGAGAAGGTTGACGGTTGAAGAGGGCAAGATCTCCATTCATGAGTTGCCTTTCGATACTTGAGCCAATTTCCAGTTTTTCGGCAACATCCTCAGCGTTTTTTTCTGTAACTTTAATACGCCGTCTCATCCCATCTGTTTCTCTTATAACATAGTTTACACCAGGAATATATTCATCATGATCGGCAGGACCTAAGTATTTTTGTTTAATCATTTGTTTACACCAGTCGATGTTGTGTGAGGTAACTCTGACCGGAACAGTAAGTTCCTCAGCAATTCTAATTGGAACGCCAAGTTCATTTATACTCAGATTGGGATCAGGGGAGATAACAGTACGAGCAGAAAAGTTAACACGTTTCCCGGAAAGATTGCTTCTGAATCTACCTTCTTTACCTTTCAATCGTTGCGCCAAGGTTTTTAAAGGCCTGCCAGAGCGATGACGTGCAGGAGGTATACCTGAAGTCTGGTTATCAAGATAGGTTGTGATATGATATTGCAATAGTTCCCAAAGATCTTCGACTATAAGTTGTGGTGCACCAGCATCTCTGTTTTCCTGTAATCGTTGATTTATACGTATGACATCTACAAGTTTATGGGTGAGATCGTCCTCTGATCGTTCACCTGATTGTAATGTCACAGAAGGTCTTACTGCGACTGAAGGTACCGGTAAAACTGTAAGTATCATCCATTCGGGTCGTGCTGATTTCTTGTTTATGTCTAACAGTGGGAGTGCCTCATCGGGTATTTTTTCCAACCATTCTCTTACCTCAGAGGGTGTAAGTTTTTTACCGTTTTCTCTCAGAGAGGTTGGTTTATCCAGCTCTATTTTACCTACTTCTCTATCACAGCGAGTACATTTTTCAGCTTTTACACAATCTTTTATAACTTGTTTTAGGAGATAGGTTGTATTTCTTCCTTCTTGCTTATATCTTTTTAGCTCTTTGAAATATTCTTCCCTTTGTTTATCTGTTAATAATAGGTGTCCACACTCTCTACATGTTGAACGTAGACAATTTCTTATGGTTTTTATGAGTCCTACGTGTATAACTGGCATAGCTAGATCTATATGGCCAAAATGCCCGGGACATTTGTCTTTACCTACTCTCTGCCCGCATGTTTTACATCTCAACCCTGGTTCAATAACACCTAAACGAGGATCCATCAGACCCATTGCTATGGGGAATCCATCATCATCATATGTGTCAGCAGTTATAACTTTCGTAGCGCTCATTTTTCTGATTTCATTTGGTGAAAGTAATGAAAATTCTATTTTCCCAATTTTTTTTGTTACACTTTTCGCTCTTTCCATGTTTAACCCTACACAAACATAATATTCTATACTAAAGATTCTAGTTTTAGCCTTGGTGCGATAATCAACGATCTTAATTCGTCTATCAAAAGTTTGAATGCATAGCTCATCTCAATTGGATAGATATCTGCTTTGTCTCCACATATGGAACATCGTAATCCTCCATGTCTATCGTGTATTGCTATATGCCCACAGGTACTACATACATATTTTATCGTGAGATCTGATTCGTCCAGTAGCCTATCTTTTATAACCATTGATGCTCCATGTCCTATAAGGCAGTCTCTCTCCATTTCCCCAAACCTAAGCCCTCCTTCTCTGGCTCTACCTTCTGTAGGTTGTCTGGTTAGTATTTGAACTGGCCCTCTGGATCTTGCATGTATTTTGCCTGCTACCATGTGATGAAGTTTTTGGTAATATATGCATCCTATAAATATGTCACATTCCAATGTTTTTCCTGTCTCTCCGTTATATAGGAGCTCCTTGCCGTTGTGTTTAAACCCGTTTTCTACTAATGCTTCTCTTAGTACTTCTTCTGTTTCCCCACTAAAAGCTGTGCCATCCACGACTCTTCCTTCTAAAGCTCCTACTTTTCCCCCTATCATTTCAAGCACGTGACCAACCGTCATTCTGCTAGGGATTGCATGTGGATTGATAATCAAATCAGGAGACATTCCCTGTTCATTAAAAGGCATGTTTTCCTGGGGAACTATTAATCCTATAACTCCCTTCTGACCATGTTTAGATGCAAATTTATCGCCATATTCAGGTATGCGCTGTTCTCGTACCTTTATCTTAACCATCCGTGAACCATTAACTGACTCGGAGAGCATAACTTTGTCAACGGTTCCACCTTCACCATGCTGAACAGTTACAGAAGTTTCTCTTCTCTTTTGAGGTGTCAGAAAGTCTGTAGGTTCCTCAAGGAATCTGGGTGGTGAAGTTTTTCCTACTAGTACATTTGTGCCCTTAACATCACATTCGGGTGAAATAAGGCCATCCTCGCCTAGATTTACATATGTGTCATCACTTCTTACGCCTCGACAGTCTGGATCAGGAATCTCAAAATGATCTTCTTGGCCGCCGGGATATCGTTTTTCCTCGCTACTATATGTTCTGAAGAATGTACTTCTGGCAAGACCTCTTTCTATGCCAGCTTTACTCATCACCAGTGCATCTTCCATGTTATAACCTTTGAACGATGCTACTGCGACTATGAAATTCTGCCCCGCTGGTCTTCTTGTAAATCTCATGTATTTAACAGGGTGAGTTTGGACAAGTTGTGCCTCTGGATAATGTAGTAAATGACCTCTGGTATCGGGCCTTATTCTATAGTTTGAAGCACCGAAACCAAGGGATTGTTTTCCCATACCTGCGCCCATGGTAATCCTAGGTGAAGAGTTATGTTCGGGATAGGGAACTAGGGATGAACCTATGCCAAGAATACACATTGGATCTAATTCCATGTGGGTGTGATCAGGCGTGATATCTTTCTCTTTCAAGGCGATTAAGGTATTTTCCTCCTCTTCCGCGTCTATATATTCTACGATGCCTTCGTTTGTAAGATCAATCCATTTTTTCTTTCCTTCTTTCAGATCATCAAGATTTTTCCTAGATATCAGGAGTTTACCTTTTTCTACAACAGCCAACGGCCTTCTGAGTCTACCGCAATCACAGTTTACGATCACATCGTTTTCCTCTTCATAATAGGCGACGTTTACTTCGCTACTGAGCAATCCACTCCTGCGTTTTTCTCTCAGTTTTTGTACTAGTTCTTTGCCATTGGCGTGCATACCTATTAGATCTCCGTTGAGATAGACTCTAGTGCCTGTAGATTTCTTGGTAATTTCCTTAATGCCAAGGTCTTTGAGTATACTTTCTACTTCTTCTTCGCGAAAACCTTCTGAGATTTCGACAGTGAGTGCCAAATTTTTTACAAGACCACAGTTTGGTCCTTCAGGCGTCTCATTTGGACATAGTCTGCCCCATTGTGTGGAATGCAAATCTCTAGCCTCAAAATGTGGTTGAGATCTTGTAAGAGGAGAAGTTACTCTTCTCAGGTGACTCAGTACGGCTAGATTGCTCGTACGGTCTAGTAATTGTGATATTCCTGCTCTCCCACCGACCCAATTACCAGTGGCAAGAGCATGATGAATCCGCTGGCTTAAAACATCTGCACGAAGTGATGAGCTGATCTTTATTTCTTTTCCTTTTGCATGGATTCTTTCGATCTGGTATTTCAAATCTTTGCATAGGGCTGTAAAGGCAACACGGAAAAGATCTTCCATCAGATCTCCAGCAAGTTTTAGCCTTTTGTTTGCATAATGATCTTTGTCATCTTCTTCTCTTTTACCCAGCGCTAGTTCCAATACAGCCATGCCCATACGGGCCATGAAAATAGCCTTTGTAAACCGATCCTCTGGTTCGTTACCAAGATGGGGTAAAAGATTTTTGTCCATCAGCGCTTCGACTCTTCTAACGCGGTATTCTTTTGCCTGTCCTCCGGCGAATCTTTTACCAAGATATGCGATAGCCTCTTCCTTTGTTGTTATTCCATACTCATTTGCGCATTCTTCGATGTTGGCAAGAACATAAGGCTCCATTTTAGGATCTACACTAATTACATCAACGATTTCCTCGTCATTCTCCATGCCCAATGATCTCAATAATATCATCAATGGTATCTGACCGTATGTTGTAGGAAGTGATACCATTAACATGCCATCTTTTTTCTTCTCGACAACAGTTAAAGCACGATATCCTTCCTTTTGGGAGAAAACTTTAGCAACTTCTATAGATCTTCCATATCTATTGGTTTTTTCAACAAGCACTCTGTTTGGAGCAAGATCTTCAACAGTAATAAGCACTCTCTCCGTGCCGTTACTAATAAAATATCCACCTGGATCCAGTGGATCTTCCTGCATTTTTTGTAACTCTTTTTTGTAATCTTCATCTGACAACTCGTGATCTTTCCTTTTTTCCATTGTATGTCTAGCTAGGTTGCAAGCTCTTGATTTGATCATAATGGGAAGTTCACCTATTCTTACTTCCTCTGGTTCATATTCTACCCCATCTTTAACTGGTATAAACTCTAATGTTAGTGGGGCTTCGTAGGTTAAATCCCGCAGGCGTGCTTCCATGGGTGTTAACTCTCTAACGGTACCATCTGCTTCTTTGACCGCGGGTTTTCCAATTGATACCTTGCCAAATTTTATTTTGTATCCTTCGATCTCTGGGTAAATGAACCCTCTTTCCATTTCTTCTTCTTGCCCAATTATAGCATTATCAACAATGTTTTGCAATCTATGTTCCAAAAAATCATTATACGATGCAATCTGGTGATTTACTATGCTACGGTTTTTATAAAAAGCATCAACAAGTTCTCTCATTCAATACACCCATCATTTGTTACTTTCCACTACAAGTCTGTAAGAGACTGCTTCTTTTGCAGTATGGCTTTCTCTAATAATCTTTAAAATTTGTCCCGGTTTTGCCCCAATATAAATCGAAACAGGATCTGTATCCAGAATTTTTGGTAATGTATTAGGTTCTATGTTGTATTTCTTAAGCAGTTCCTCTCTTTCCTTCTCAGAAATAATTAGATGAAGAGGGACTAACTTGTGGTTCATTATGTTGAAATGTTTTTTCTCCGCAGTCAATATATGTTTTCTCCTCCTTATATTTCAAGATTTAAGCGGGCCTGAAGGGGTTCGAACCCTTGACCACCTGGTTAAAAGCCAGATGCTCTACCTAGCTGAGCTACAGGCCCATTATGGGTTGGGACTCAAGCTATACCATACTCTACTCGTTATCTACCGCACTCTATCTAACATTACTATTGAAACAGCCTACCCGCTATACCAATCCCTATATAAATATGTTATGTGCTGTGTTCTTGGTTTTGAGGTAGTAACTGTCATGATTTTTTACATTATTAAGATGTAATTTTATTCATCTTTGGTAACCTATTGTCTAGATATTTTTTACAGTTTTTGCTGATTTCAAAATAAGTTGATTTTTTTGTTTCTTGAAGGTTATTTCATAATCTTCGAAGATTGGATGTCTACCCAATAGAACAGGTATGTCATCTCTGGCAGAAACGTGTATTTGGCTATTCTCATAAATAGCGGCTTTACTTTCCTTGCCGATGACCATGTCTAGTGACGCTTTAAATAATGATGTTGTACCACCTGCAGTATCGACAGAACCAGCCTCTTCCAATTTCAGATTAAGATATTTTGCTATGGGCATAGGTATAACGATAAAATCTCCACCCGAATCTAGTAAAGCATCTATGAACGGCGTTTTCTTATCCTCATGAAAGAATTTTACGGGAATAACGGGATATCTACAATAGTCGAATACGAATCTTTGATCTGACATTAAATCAGTGTAAACGAATATTGCCAGATAATACTTTTGATATTTTTATAACATCATCTGGAAATTTATCTGCTGGGTATTTTTCTTCGGCTAATCTTAATATATCTTCTACATTGGCACTATGATCGATGATTTCGTCATTAAAAAGTAAAAGCCATTCTCCAGGATATCCTTTGATGTAATCTTCTTGGTTCATTGAGCAACTACCACCGTTTTAGCGTATATAAATCTTATGAAATGGTTAAATTTTTGTAGTCAAACATCAAAATGATAGAAAAGTATATATACTACAAGCTACAGAACATATTGAACTAAAATTTTGAAAAAAAAGATGCGAGAAGAGGTTTTAGAGATTATGAATATTATAACATTGGATGCTTTGTCAAGAGCAATAGCAAATAGGGTTGGAGTAGGTATAGAAGAGGCACGCAGAGATGCTGGATTTGTACTGGATATATTTGGATTTGACGATCGTGTTATAGATAATGTGTTGGATCCAGAGGATAGACAATTATTTTACATCCTGGAAGAAGAAGGTATGCTTGTAACTGAAAGGGAAGAGACAACATTGTATGATGGTAGGGAATGGCGTACACATTACTGGCAACTTAAGAAAAACACCATTCTAAATTATGCCAAGGATGAAAACAAGAGATTAAGAACCGTTCTTTACGATAAAACACAGCCAATTAGAGATATATCTGACGAAAATGTCTATGATACAATTACCGAGGATATTTGGATCACTAGAAAAATAAACGAATAGGGTTCTCCCTTATTCTTTAATGTTTTTTTGTGTGTGAGTGTATTTTCTTTTGGCTTCTTGTGGGATTTTCCATCCTTTCTGGCCATCTTGGGTCAACTGGTTATGACGAGGTTTGTTCAATTTTTTTCAAAACGGTGGCCAAGATCTGTTTTCCACGGCCCTCGTTTTTTTAAAAAAGTTAATAACCTCGCTTCAGTTTCCACTTTTTCGCAGATATTGGAAGTTTAATGTTAACTTTCTGGGGGTATGTTAATGTCGAAAAAAAGAATGATTATGAGTTCGGAGTCAGTAACTGAAGGACACCCTGATAAGATGTGTGATTTGATATCAGATGCTGTTCTCGATGAAGCATTGGGGCAGGATAAATATTCGCGGGTTGCGATTGAGGCATGTACAAAAAATGGTGGAGTAATGGTTTTTGGTGAGATGACAACTGGAGGCTACATTGATATTCCAAAAGTTGTAAGGAATACCATAAAGAATATAGGATATACAAAATCTGAGTATGGTATTGAATGGGAGACATGTTCTGTTTGGGTTCAGATTACAGGGCAGAGCCCGGATATTTCTCAAGGGGTTTCTAAGGGAAAAGGTTTGCATAGGGGGCAGGGAGCTGGCGATCAAGGAATGATGTATGGTTTTGCATGTAATGAAACAAAGGAGCTCATGCCGCTACCTATTTCACTTGCTCACAAACTTACAAAAAGATTATCAGATGTCCGAAAAAATGGCGATATCTCCTACTTAAGACCTGATGGTAAAGCCCAGGTTTCTGTTGAATATAATGAAAAGGGTAAACCACTTAGAGTAGATACAATTGTTGTGTCGACACAACACGATGGTGGAATAGCACACGACAGAATAAGGACTGATGTAATTGAAAAGATAATAAAACCGATTTGTAAAGATTGGATTGATAAGAACACCACATTCCATGTAAATCCCACAGGTGCTTTTGTGAGGGGTGGTCCCTATGCAGATGCTGGTTTAACTGGTAGGAAAATCATAGTTGATACGTATGGCGGTATAGGAAGACACGGTGGTGGTGCGTTCTCTGGAAAAGATCCTACAAAAGTGGATCGAAGCGCTGCTTATGCCGCTCGATATATAGCTAAAAATATTGTGGCTGCGGGTATAGCAGACAAATGTGAGATTCAACTAGCATATGCAATAGGTGTTGCAGAGCCCGTTTCAATCAATATAGAGTGTTTCGGAACCAATAAAATCCCCGATGATAAGATAGAAAAACTTGTTATGGAGTTCTTTCCTCTTACGCCTAGTGACATTCTGGAACATCTTGACCTGAGAAGGCCAATTTTTGCAAAAACTGCTGCATATGGACATTTTGGCAGAGACGAT
Source organism: Thermoplasmatota archaeon (assembly GCA_030612095.1). Taxonomy (GTDB): domain Archaea; phylum Thermoplasmatota; class E2; order DHVEG-1; family DHVEG-1; genus JAUWWG01. Next base: position 17,530 of record JAUWOO010000012.1, read on the forward strand.
CCAGATTTCACTTGGGAGAAAACCGACAAGGCCGAATTAATCAAAAAGGAGGCAGGATTGAAAAAATAACTTTCCTGCAAAGTTTTTTTAAAAACGTAAGAATCATAAATAAGTAGAGTTATATTACTTAGTTGTTGTCTGACATTGTATGTGAGACCTATATGGAGAAAGAGATAATATGGTGGAGTTTGAGACGCTAAAGGCTAAAGAAGTAAAGTTTGGTAATAACTTTATAGAGGTCTCTAGGAAAAAAGTAATAACCGACAGGGGGGAAAATGAGTTTATTTCTATTTCTAGAGGTTTTTATCTTCAAGATGGTACAAGAGGGTGGAAAGCATCCATTACGTTGCCCAGTGAAAAGGACAAACGTGAAGAAATTGCAGATTTAATAAAGTCTCTATAGGGAATTAGAATCTTTAAGACTGTTACTTCTCACCATATGGTTTTGTTTTTCTATTTTTCTCAATTCTTTTTTCGTTAGTTTAAAGTAGATGCAGGAATATTTGGAGATGTGATTAGTGAGGGTGGTGCCGGAGAGACCAGGATATATGTATCTATTGCAGTTTTTATTATCGCAGTAGTTATTTTTGCTGTTGTTTTTAGTAGCAACCAGTTAAATACTGCATATATTCATCATGATTTCCTAGGTGTGGATTGGTGTGAAGATATTGGAGAACGTGATAGCGGTTCACAACTTTTGGGTTTGGAGAAATTTAGTAGTTTAACCTATAGAATTGATGGTGAGTATCCTGCATATCTCACGATTATGACAATTAAAACGCTTGTGATGATGAGTGAAAATGAGCTTAGAGATAAAACTGCAGAGTCAATAGAACAAGCATTAGAAAAAGGCATAGTTGTGGATAAAGCTACTGAGGTTAGTGGAGGACGAATGTTGAAAAATGAACATAATACGATGTATGTCATGTATGATGGAAATGACACCTCAAAGAATCCTCCGGAGAAGATAAAAATTATTGGCGAGGTATGGAGCTGTGGAACGTCTGGTACCTCTGTGATATGCGTAGGAGTTGCCCAGATTACAGATAATTTGCATGACAATTCAGAAGTAAACATCAGCCACTGGGAAAAAATTGTTGGAGATGAGATGGGGACCTTTGGAACAGGAAATTTCCAGAGAGAAGACGGACTGATATATAACGTAATTTGCCATTAGTTAATTATTCGGCCAGTTCTGCTTTTTGCAGACTATATCCCATGCGACAGTCTATGTTTTCATAGATTTTTGTTATTTTATATTTTCTATCTTTTTGCAATGCTCTGTTATGACATAGTTCATAATGGCCGCATCCAATGATTGTACATTTATTTTTCTCAATTTTTGCAATGCTCCCCTCTGATAGTTTTTTGTCTATGGCAGCAATGATAGGTATTTCTTGGACTTCCACAACTATGGCGGTTCCAATATGTATATTACAGTTATGTCGTTTATCTCGGATTTTTGTTATCTTGTATTGTCTACCAGGTTTTAGGTTGAAGCATACTGTTTTCAGTTTGCAGTTTTTACATTCATTGTTTGGTCCCAGGTAGATAAACTCGGCACCTTCTTTTGCTAGTTTTTCCCCTATTAATGTTACTAATGGCATATTATATCACTCCTGTTGTTTTAGCTAATGTTTTAGCAGCTTTTTCCGTGAGTCCCGTTTCTCCCAGTATTGTGTATCTTTCTGGTCGTATTTCTTGGGCCCTTACCAGCGCTTCAATGATTTTTTTCTTTGATATTCCCACCTCTCCCGAGGTGGTAGGGGCTCCTATCTTTTCTAAAGCGTCTCGAATTTTCTCCCAATCGCCGCCGTGAAGATAGACCATCATGATGGCACCTATGCCACATTGTTCGCCGTGTAGTGGGGTTCTTCCTTTTCTACCCTTTAGCATGATGCCCGGTCCTAGGTGATCCAGCATATGGGAGAACATGTGTTCCGCCCCAGATGCAGGTCTTGTATTACTAGCCACACTCATTGCTACACCAGATACAATCATAGCTTTAACCGCAAGCCATGCTGATTCTTCTGTATCTGGTCTAATCTCATCAGCATGATCTATAAGAAGTAGGGCTGCTGTTTTTGCAAGTACTGCAGCGTGACTGCTAAACTCCTCATGTTTTAGCCTGTGAGCCAGTTCCCAGTCCATTACTGCAGATATGTTGGATATTACATCAGCACAGCCTGATGCAAGCATTCTATATGGTGCTTTGCAGATAATGCCCGTATCAGCAAGTATTGCTGTAGGGGATATTGCTGTTTTTGAAACAGATCCTGCTCTATGCTTCAATGATGCACGTGGAGATGCAATTCCGTCGTGGGCTGCAGATGTTGGCACGCTAACAAATGGTTTAGAAAGCTCATAGGCTGCAAGTTTTGTAATGTCAATGACGATTCCACCGCCGACTCCCAATAGGAGATCCATATTGTTTTTATTGGCATATTTGATGACATCATTTACTTCACCAACAGT
>JAUWOO010000025.1 GCA_030612095.1 Thermoplasmatota archaeon
CAAACCGAAATGTTGTTTCACATCTTTGAATAACACCTCTATCGCCCATCGTTCACCATACAATGCAAGAATTATTTCTGCAGGAAGATCCATAATGTCTGTCAGCAGTTCAAACGGTTTTTCTTTATCTTTATCATATACTCGTATCCATCGAAGCCTGTTTTTCATACCGTTTAATTTGATATATCCATCCACGATACGTTTCTCATCAACAATTTTTTCCGTATCCTCTGATGGATATAACTCTGCTTTGTTCAAACTATACTTCTTCCGTGGTGTCACAAAGAAGATATCTGCATCATATAACAGTTGAAAACGGATGTGATCATAATATCCTTTATCCATCACAAAAATAAGTTTAGTACTCCCACATGCTCTCATACTCTGTGTCACTAACTGTTCAAAACTATTGGTTTCATGCACATTAGCATCCGTAATTGTTAAACCAGTAGTTGCATCAGCATTAACACAATGACCAACATTGATTCGTATACCAAATTCTTGTTTTCCAGTAAGCGTACAGAATCCTTTCTTCAGAAAAGGAAACCAACCCTGACTTAACCTTAGAAAACTACCATCAACAGAAATCACAGAGTACTCTTTTAACCGTCCTAGCTTCTCCATGATATCACTAAAATCTTTATGCTGATAAACACCAACTTTCTTCGCTTGCTTTTTCAACAGATTAAACACAGTAATAACCATGTCGAGATCCATCGCGTTAACATCCCGAGACATCTGAGAACGACTTGGAGAACCATCAGTAAATTTACAGGAAAAACGCAATCCTTGATTAATTTCAAGAGCATCGTGAACTTCATCTACTGAATTCATTCCATAAATATGCATACCGATAATAGAACGAAGTAAGCTTTCAACGGAATGATTTTTCCGATATTTATCAAGTTCTTTTCGCCAGCAACACTGAATGATTTGATTGTATCCTGTGAGTGTAAAAATCCGTTGTAGACCAGCATATCGTGACATCAAGGAAAAACTATTTCTGTCAAGACAACTATTCAATCCTTCAATCGTTTTGTATCCCATCCTAGCATCTTTTGCGATGCTAGGTTGCTGGATACATGTCCTTTTTAATAAAACTTAGGGAGAATATTTTAGGAGCACACAGAAAATATTTTTATCTAAAAAAGTTTATGCAAGATTAGAGATACGTTCTATTATATATTTGTGTAAAATAGGAATAAATAAGAAATTACAAAGGAATGTGTACAATATCAAAGAATAAGAGAGAAACTCCAAGAGACACTATCTTTTCCATCTTCTACTGCACACCCATTGATATATCGTATGGTTTTTGTGCGGGATGCCAGTCAAAATTTATCCACTCTATCGTAAAGACTTTCATTATCTCTAAACTACTAGGGATCATTTTTGGAAAAATTCCAAGAGAATCACTCCAATAATTATTCCTAAAATTATCCTTTTTGAAAAACCCATCTTGAATATGAACATATGCATTTCCCCAATATCTTTCAGGGGCACCGCTCTCCCCATAATTGTCAATGAAATTATTCCTGGTGATAACATTACGATAAGAATATTCGGTTTGGAGACCCGTTGGATTGTTCTTAAAAATCAAATTATCAGAGACATAGTTGTTATTGTTTGATAAATCACCCATTAGCTCTATACCACAATGAAATTTCTTTCCTGCTCCATTAAACTGGACAATATTTCCTGAGATTGTATAATGATAACCATTTTGAATGTTTATTCCTACTTCAGTATTATATTCAACAATATTGTTTATTATTTCATTATAACCATTTTCTACATATGTTCCAAAACAATTATGGTGAAAATGGTTTTCAGAAATAGTGTTATCACGATTGTTACCGTTCCATCCAACGTGAAATCCAAAATTAAATTGTGATACATTGTTTCCTAAAATAATATTATTAGATGAATTATCATGTAATGCAATACCAATAGTAAAAGTTTCAGGTTTGTCTTGAGTAATATAATTATTTATAATTTCACAATGTGTACATCCATTGAGCTCTATTGCACTATAATGAAGATAAGTAGGTAGTTGAACATCACCAGCATTAAGAATATTATCCTTAATGATGACATTGTTACATTTATCGATTTTCACAACTGCATCTTCCCAATCTTGATTTATCAGACCTTCACAATTAAGTATAGTAAAATCAGAAATCAAGCATTCATCCGCAATAATTCTGATAGGTGTTCCGTCTTTTTGCGCATCAAGTATAGTTGTATTTTTATCTTCACCCTGAAGAATTATGGATTTATCCACCACTAAATTCTCATAATAAATCCCACTATAAACAAAAACCGTGTCACCGTTACCAGTTGCATCAACCCCATCCTGAATACGCTGATACGGATGATCCTGTGTTCCATCCCATGGACCATCAGTGTTGTCATCATCAACATAGATTGTTTCAATAAGAACTGGTCTCTCAGCTACCATACTTGGGATTATACTTCCAAAAAACAGAACTATTATTACAACTGCTAAACTCTTCTTTTCAAAACTACGTTTCATTGAATCATTTACTCCCAATATGTGTCCATATTATTATACAAGGATTAGATATATAATACGTTCTATTATATATTTGCGCAAAATATGATAAATAAGAAATTACAAGGTAGTATGTACAATATCAATGAATAAGAGAGAAACTCCAAGAGACACTATCTTTTCCATCTTCTACTGCACACCCATTGATATATCGTATGGTTCTTGTGCTGGATGTCGATCAAAAGCAATACTATCAGGGATCACAACGTTCAGGTCTCTATATCCTAAAATGTTTTTTGGGAATATCCGAAAGATATTGCAAGATAACTGGACAAACCTCTGATTTTCAACTAAATTAGAGCTTTAATATATAATCAATGTCATTGAATAGTTTCAGGGACCTTATAGCAAGGTTTATAAGGAGAGAACCCTTTATTATTTTGACAGTATAATTTAGATAAAATATAATCTAAATTGTGAAAATAATGACCCCAAGAGTACTAGTAATACTCAAGGGGTCTGGAGCGTGATAGTATTAGTATCACAACCCCAAGTGAGAATAAGGAAACAAGTAGTTATAAAGCTTTTTCTAAAAAACAACTCCAAGAGTTTGTAGAAGTACAGACATGGCTGAGGACAGTATCACCAAGTTCAAGCAAGATTTATCTGAATGCTTTGAAAGATTTTTGCAGTTGGTGTGAAAAAAGTCCAAAAGAACTGATATTGGAACGTGATAGAGAAAAAGATAATCCAGATCCTAACAAGCGTACAGGGATAAAAAATCTGATTCTTGATTTTAGAAAACATCTGGAGAAACAAGGTTACGCTCCAAAAACCATTAACTCAAGAGATGGGGCTATTCGTGGTTTCTTTTCAGCAGTGTTGGGTACAGCTGGGATGATAAATATAGGGAACTATGCCAATAAAGAAGTAAAGATTAGGCATGATCTTATTCCTACCTAGGAAGAACTTAGGAGAATGTTGGATGTTTCTGATATTTACACGAAATTCAGTATTGTTTTTCTTGCTCAAACAGGTATGAGACCTGAAGATGCTCTAAAGTTGAATATGGGTCATATTCATAGAGAACTTAATCTTGGCAATATTCCCCTTGCTATTTGTTTTTTACCTGAGAAGGATAGAAACAGTGGTATTGGCGAGCGTATCACGTTTCTTGGAAGTGATGGTGTTGAAATCCTAAAGGAGTATTTAGAATGTAGAAAGATGAAGGGTGAAACAATTACTATGGATAGCCCCTTGTTTGTTGGTAGAACCAGTAAATACAATGGAAAAAAGATAATTGGGCTCAGTAAACATAAACTGAACCACACAGTAAAAGAAGCGGCTAAGAAAGCAGGTATCGGCAATGGTAATGGAAAATATGGGCGAATGAGAACCTATTGTCTCAGGAAGTTTTTCATCACGCAAATGACGAATCATGGTGTAGAAGACAAGATGGTGAATTTCTTTACATGCCATAAGATTCCTGAGGTTGACCTTGTTTATTGGTCTAGACGTGTGGAAGATCTCAGGGGGATTTATAGGGAACGTGAGAAGTTTTTAAATCCCATTAGCAGCAAACAAGGCAGACCATCTCCTGAGGAAATTGATCAGAAGATAGAAGAGAAACTCAAGGAGTTTCTAGTTAGCGAAGAATTTGGAGAAGCCTGTCAGAAAGTTTTGAAAAATGTTCTCCTTAAGGATGAAAGGCAGTATGAAAGTAGGATTGTTGATAGTGAAGAGGAGGTTATCAGGTTGACTAATAGAGGATATGATTGTCAAATGATGGGTGTTAACAAGTGGTTGATGAACCGGAAAATCCTTGGGTAAAACGTACATTTAATGTACGTAAAACTTATTTTTAGGGCAAAGCCGCCTCGACCGAAATGTTTAAATGTGTTGACGTGTATATACGTATTGACACGTATCAAAGCGTGTATTGACGTGTGTAATATGGGTAAAGAAAATACAACAAAAAACGCTGCACTATTTATCATAATAGCATTTATTTTGGGAGTAATAATTGGATACGCTGTTCACGATAATATATCCCCCATATCTCAATTCGAGGTTGGAGAGAATATTTTACAGAATTCTGGCTTTGAAAATGGTAGCGACAATAGCCCTTCATATTGGTTTGAAGCAGTGATTCCGGCTGAAAACCTAAGCCTTACATGGGACAATAAAACAAGATTAAACGGGAGTAGAAGCATAGGTATTTCTAATACACACAATTATAGTGAAACTGTCTGTAATAACTGGGCTCAAACAACAGAAAAGATTCCAATTGGACATACGCTTGAGCTTTCAGGCTGGATCAAAACCATCGATGCTGAAAGTGTGGTAATGGTTATTCAATGCTGGGATAATGTATATAATATGGTGGGATTTGGAACTACTCAGACAGCAACTGAAATCAATGGTACAAATGACTGGCAGATGTACAACGCTTCAGTACATGTACCAAATGATACTAGCAATATTGTAGTCAGACTAACACTCACAGGTACCGGACAAGTATGGTTTGATGATGTTAAGCTAATTGTAAAATAAAAAAGATTGGAGGCGAAAAATGAGAGAAAGGAGAATTATACCTATTAAATCATTTAAAATTCTGCAGTTTCCTGTTCTAATCCTGATTATACTATGGATATCGAAAATTATTTTTGAAAATATACTGGGAGTTGGAAGTTATAGAAACGTCTTCAATTTGGGCATACTCACTCTAACTATCATAGTAATTATTGCACTTCTATACATATTTAAGAAAAGAACTGTAAAAATTACAAAATTCGAAAAAGAAGAACTTGAAATTAGATGTTCACCATTGATTCTCTGGATTACGGCAATTCTTTTGACATTCGTTGGATGTCTTGGAATTTTAGGGGGATTTTCACTATATTACAAATATGGAGTTATTGGATTCATACCAGGTATCCTATTTTTTGGAATGGGAATTATTGCATGGTTTGAAAGTTTGACTAATAAGATAGTAGTTACTAAAGATGGAATAATATTTAAAGTTCACAAGATTTTTCCATTCCCTGGTATCTATTATCCCTTTAACAATTTAACAAAGATCAAAATGAGAGGAAAAGTCATAAATTTGAAACATAAACAAACGTTTTTAGGAGCCAAACGCTTTTTCATATTTGATTCCCCCACTTTTATCAAGGAAATAGAAAGATATGCTCCGTCTAAATTAGATAAAAATTAAAGGAGGTAAAAAATGAACAATGGAAAAACAATAGGAATGGTTCTCTTTGTAGGAGGAACAATCATACTTATTGCATATGGATTATTCCTAGGTTTCCAAAACATCGAGAGCATAGATTATATAATTGCAATAGGAGCAGGAACCATAATCATTGGAATACTAACCCTGTTGATATCAATCATAATTGAACAACGTGAAGACACAAAAAAGATGAAAGAAGAAATAAGTAAAGAGGACTTGGAACCATGATCATAACAAATACAGATTTTGTTACTGGAAAAGAAATAAAAGAAATGCTAGGGCTTGTCAAAGGAAATACTATACAGGCAAAAAGCATTGGAAAAGACATTAAAGCAGGATTTAGACATATAGCCGGAGGAGAAATAAAGGAATATACAGAAATGCTTGCTGAATCAAGAGAAATAGCGCTTAAAAGAATGAAAGACAAAGCCGAAAAACAAGGTGCAGACGCTGTGATCAATGTTAGATTCATGACCTCGTCAATAATGGGTGGAGCTGCGGAAATACTTGCATATGGAACTGCTGTAAAACTTAAATAAATCGGTGAAAAATGGGACTTACAAATACAATCTTGCTTATCTGTGGTGCTATCGCATCCTTATTTGGAATTGCTGCTTTTCTAAATCCAAATTTCGCAAGATGGATCAATGCCCCAGGCGGACCCAGATTAAAAGCAGCAATAGCTCTTATCGTAGGAATAATAATTATCATAATTGGTTTAACTATCGAAATACCGCAAGCATGAAAATCAAACAATGATCCTGGAAACGTAAATGAACAGGTAGTAAATGATATTGCAACGTGGATAAAAAACTTGTAAACGAGATGATAATAAATGAAAAAAGTGACAATAACATTAAATGATGAAACCTGGAAATGGTGGAAAGAAAATCCATGGATTAATCTTTCACAGCTTGCAGAACGAGAACTAAATAGAATCCGCATGCTAGAAGAGCGAGTACTTGGAACCTGCCCAGAATGTGGAAACCCCAAGCTACGATTTGATGGTAAAATATATCGTTGCGCTAAATGTGGATATGAATACAAATAGAGGTGAAATATTATGAAGTTCTGTCCAAGATGTGGATCGGGAAATATCGGATGGGTTCTGCCCCAAGATCGATCGAAATGGGAATGCAAAGATTGTGGGTATGTGGGAGCATTCATCATTGAAGATGGGGAAATTGCAGACGAAATTCGAGAAGAATACATTAAAAATAAAGGAAAGATAGAGGATTGATAACCATGATGGTGACAACAATAGAAAATATGCCAGGAAGGGAAATAAAAGAAGTACTGGGTGTGGTGTTTGGTAGTTGTGTTCAAACCAAACACATTGGTAAGGACATACGTGCAGGTCTTAGAACAGTTGTTGGTGGGGAGGCAACAGCATATACAGAACTCATGGAAGAAGCGCGACGAACGGCAATGCAGCGAATGATTAAAGATGCGGAAAAACTAGGGGCGGATGCAGTTATTGGGATGAGATATGCAACAGCCCAAACAATGCATGGAGCAGCAGAATTAATTGCCTTTGGAACTGCAGTAAGGACCTGCTAAAAAGAGGGGGGACTATGGCAACGGTAGAAGCAAAAAATCTTGTGAAAAACTTTGGGACAACCAAAGCCGTTAAAGGAATATCATTTACCATAGATGAAGGAGAGATATTTGGATTAATTGGTCCTAATGGGGCCGGTAAGACCACTGCATTACGTGTTATGTCAACACTTCTACAGATAAACTCTGGGAATGTAAGGATAATGGAATACGATGTGAAAAAACAACCAGATGAGGTTAGAAAACTCATTAGTTATTTGCCTGAAGATGCGGGTGCATACAAAAATCTGACAGGGTGGGCATATCTTACTTTTATTGCAAACTTTTTTGCCGAAAAAAATACGCGAAAAATGGTTGAAAAAGGAATAGAAATCGCAGATCTTGGCGAAAGAATAAACGATAAAGTAGACACATACAGCAAGGGAATGAAACGGCGTCTGCTTGTGGGAAGAGCACTTATGACCGATCCAAAGCTTGCAATACTGGATGAACCAACATCTGGACTTGATGTAATAAATGCTCAAGAAGTCAGAAAAATAATAAAAGATACCTCAAGGAAAGGAACCACTGTTCTACTCTCATCCCATAATATGCTTGAAGTTGAATATCTATGCGATCGAATAGCACTTATTGATGAGGGAAAAATCGTCGAGGAGGGGAAACCACAAATTCTGATGGATAAATACAATGCAAAGAATATCGAAGAAGTCTTTACGAGGGTGGTACAATGAGTGCACTTGGAAATATAATAAAAAAAGAGATGAAAGAACTTCTGACACCAGCAACAATTCTCCCAATTGTGGTTATGGCAGTAATTTTTGGATCAATGGGAAATGCAATAGGGGGAATCGAGGAGGAATTAAAAGAGAAACCAATAATAGGATTCATAAACGAAGACACTGGCACTCTCTCAACAATTGCATCATCGATTCTTACAAATTATTCAGATGTTGTGTTTAACTCAACAGATATCAACGACAAACAGGCAGGATTGGAACAGGTAAAACAACATGATGGAATAGCGTTGATTGTCATTACACAAAACTTCACAACAAATATTCTTGAAAATAATCCCGGAGAATTTGAGATCTACTGGATAATGAAGGGAGCAGGACTCATGGATTCGGTGTCCTCAGGAGTTGTTGAAGGACTGATATCCACCATAAACAGGGAGCTATCAAAAGAGCTTATTGAGGGAAATACATCAGTGAATGCAACAATTGCACTTTTACCGACGCAGAAAGTGGAAACAACGTACTTTAAAGGTAAAGAGATGACGGGATTGTCGCCTGGTGCAATAACAGGGCTGTTGTCATCTCAATCTACCATGATTCCTATTATCATGATGATGATTATACTTATGGCTGGTGGAACTGTCATTTCATCCATGGCACTAGAAAAAGAGAATAAAACTCTAGAAACACTACTCACCTTGCCAGTCAAACGCACTAGCATTGTCACAGGAAAAATAACTGCAAGTGCTGCAATCGGTCTTATAATGGCAGTAATCTATATGTTTGGACTGGGTAGCTACATGCAGTCATTTTTAGTATGTCAGGAAATATCAATCTTGCAGATTATGGCTTAGCGCTCACCTCTCAAGATTATATACTAATAGGAATCTCTCTCTTCATAACACTTATTGCAGGCTTAGCTCTTTGTATGCTACTTGGGACACTTGCAAAAAATTACAAAAGTGCACAAACATTGACATTCCCCGTAACGATTCTTGCAATGATACCAATGTTTATTACAATGTTCAAAGACTTTGACACTCTCCCATTAGCAATAAAAGGAGCGGTTTTTGCCATACCATTTTCACATCCAATGATGGCATCACGGGCGCTCATATTCAATGATTATACACTAGTAATTGCAGGAATTATCTACGTTTCAATATTTGCAGTAATTTCAATAAGTATTGTTGTATGGGTGTTTAAAACCGACCGGTTGCTAACAGGCAGTACCAGGAGGAAAAAAGGTTTTGCTTTTATGACAATATTAAAAAGAAAATCAAGATGAACCCCTTTACTGTATCTGAGACCGCCTCGGCATTATATGCACTAGCTGTTGCGGTTATCTCAATTGGACCAAAGCCCAACATAAATAATGATGGCATTCCTACAATTATTTCTTCACCTGCCGGCAGTTTGTTAACAGCGGATCCAACATGTTTGCCAATGAGGATACATCCTGTAATATCAACATTTATTCTTACATCATAGGCGGCTTCATCTCCAATATTCCTGACAATTATACCACCTTTACCTATTTCTATTTCAAGTTCAGTAGATGGAACAGTCAAGTTTTTGCTCCATTCTTCGTTTCCATTTTCATCGATTTTAAGTAATAATGCAAATAAAAAGTTCGGATTTGCTAAAGATGCTGTAATACCTGTCATGATGTATCCATTGTCAATGGTAAACCTAACCATAGTACCTGAAGCAAGACCTAATCCATCAAATGTTTTGCTCCATTCCTCATTTCCATATTTATCAGTTTTAAGCAATAAAGCATAAGAATTGGAAAATGATGATTTAGAGCCACCTACAATATATCCATTATCATCTGTCTCCAGAACGGAATATCCCATCATATTATTATCATATGTTTTACTCCATTCCTCATTTCCATATTTATCAGTTTTCAGTTGAAACAAATTAAACTGAAAATTCTGATAAGAGATGCCGTTACCAGTTATGATATACCCGCCATCTGCTGTCTCCAGAACGGAATATCCCATGCTAACATCCTCGAATACAAATGTTTTACTCCATTCCTCATTTCCATATTTATCAGTTTTTAGAAGCAGTGATTCGTAGTTAAAGCTTGAACTATAGTTGCTCGAATTTAAATCTCCAGTAACTCCAGTTATAATGTATCCTTCATCTGCTGTCTGTTGAACATGGTATCCACCGCTAATATTCATAAATTCAAAGGTTTTATTCCATTCCTCATTCCCATATTCATCGGTTTTTAACAGCAGCACATAGGAAATGTTTGAATTAGTTTTGGAGTGCGTAGCACCTGTCATGATGTATCCATTGTCTTTAGTCAACCGAACCGAGGTACCTGAAGCAAGACCTAAACCATCAAATATCTTACACCATTCCTCATTTCCATACTCATCAGTTTTAAGCAACAGAGCAGAAGAATTATCAAGAGATAATGTGGAACCCCCTACAATATACCCGTTATCCTCAGTCTGCTGAACGGAGTATCCCACACTAATATTCATAAATTCAAATGTTTTAATCCATTCCTCGTTTCCATTCACATCGGTTTTGATAAGTAAAATATCATAGGACATATATGGAAAAGGATCATCCCAATTAAATTCTCCTGTAAGACCTGTTAAAATGTATCCCTCATCTCTGGTCTGCTGAGTTGAATATCCTATGTTATAGAAAACATTGTCATAAGAGGGTATATCTACTGGCATTTTTAACAAGCAATCAAACGGAAATCTTGGATCATTCAAGTTGTTTAATAATGCAGTTTTTCCGTATTTGATCTCCCCTATTGAAGAATTATCATAATTGCCCAAATCTATACTTGCAGCCGAGAAGACACTTACCCCAAAAAATAATATCATTACTGCAAAAACCATGCTTTTTCTAAATAATTTTTTATCCATTTTCTGTTACCCTTTAAGTAATATAATAAAAATATCCATCAAGTTAATTTAAATGTTTCTACAAGAATAAATATTATAACATTTGTCTCAATACATCAATGATTTCATTTCTTACCTACTGCTACCGCATGGTTTTAGGAAATTTATTTATGACTTAAATGGGAAGAAAACAACTTGATATTTAATCCACACGTTTTAGCAAACCACCTTTTCTATATATCTCAAGCTGAGACTTAGAAAATGGCTTTGCATGATATGACTTACCTTGCGTTTTATCGATTATTTCGCCTGTTGTAAAATCAACTAATAACTCATCCTTATCATCAATCTTTTCTGTGATATCCTCAGCGATAAGGATAGGCATTGCACTATTGATTGCATTACGTTCATATATAGCACCAAATGACTCAGCAATAATCACACTAATACCAAGAGATTTGAAGCAATCTACTGCCTGCTGACGGGAACTTCCACAACCAAAGTTTTTACCGATAATTAAAATGTCTCCCTTCTTTGCCTCTTTAGCGAAATTCTCATATCCTTCTAAGTTGTCAAAGGTATATTGCCCCATTTCATTGATGTCTGTAATTGAGAGATACCTGTTATGAAAGATCATATCGGTATCAATATTATCCTTTCCGATAACCCATACCCTGCCTTCAACTTTTACAGGATGTTCAACAGATTCTTTCCGTATCTTAGTTGGAGAAGATTTAACTGAGAATATGGCAACGGGTTCTGGTTTTTCTGGTACTGCATCTTCCGTTGTAACAAAACCAGCAACAAGAGATGCTGCAACAGTTGCAGGAGATGCCAAATAAATATCACCCCTACCTTGTTTACCAACAAAGTTACGATTACCCGAAGAAACTGCTATCTCACCAGGTCCAGTCTGCCCGATTTGGCCAGCGGCGCATCCAGCACATCCAGCTGAACCAATAAGAGCACCAGCATCTTTAAAGATTTTAATCAAACCCTCATCAAGACATTTCCTCCAAATTTTATCAGTAGAAGGGACAATCTTGAGAACTCTGCCAGGAGCAATTTTTTTACCTTTTAGAATATTTGCAATCACCCTCATATCATCCATACGCCCATTAGTACATGAGCCAATAAAACCAGAATCTACCTTTGCCCCAGATACATCTTTTACACTTGTAACATCCTCAGGATGACCCGGACGGGAGATCATAGGTTCAAGACCATCAATATCAATTTCAATAGTGCGCTCATACTCTGCCGCTTCATCAGCAATTACACCATCTTTTGATGGAAACAGTATGATTATTCCACCCATTTCAGTAGCCATTGAAGCTATCGTGATTCTACCGTCAAGAGACAAGGAATCAACATAGTCGCCGTATATCTCAGCGGCAAAACCAAGAAGACCATTTGCACCTATATCCTGCAACATTTTTAGTACAACATCTTTTGGATATGCAGATCTCAAAGGATCCCCACTAAGAATAATTTTCACAGTTGGTGGAACCTTAAACCATACCTTTCCATGAGCCCAAGCATGAGCAATATCTCTATCCCCCATTCCCTGGCCAAAGGCACCATAGGCACCTAAAATATTAGCATGAGAATCAGTTGAAATTATAGTTCCACCTGGCTTTACGATATCCTCATCAATAACAATATGAGTTCCTATTCCCCTGTTGATATCAAAAATTTCAACATTGTTTCTTCTGGCAAAAAGTCGGCAGATATGCTGGTTTGCCGCATATTTTTGATCACATCCACCAGGGTTGCAATCAAAGGTGAAAAACGTCTTTTTTGGATCATCCAAAGAGAGATTGTTTTCCTCAAGATTTTTTACGACATTTGCACCGCCAAAATCCCTAGCAACACGAACATCAATACCGACGTCAATAATGTCCCCAACATTAGCCTCACTCTCAGAATGATTTTCAAAAATCTTCTGAATCATGGTTTTACTCATTCAATTGCCTCCAAATTTTATGGTAAATCCCTTTCTTCTGGCCCATCATACTCATATTCCACATTAAACATCTTACGCATGGGTTTGAATTCTGTTTGTTCCTCGTACACTTGGGCTGTTAATCCCGCTACTCGCCCTAACAGAAAGAAGGCTTTACCAAGTCTCCAATCAAAACCCATATCAGAACTAATTGCAGCAATAGCACCATCAACATTTATCGGAAGTTTTCTTTTGGTCTGAACTTCAAGTTCTTTTTCTATTGCTCTAGACAATAAAACATGATTTCCTGCAATATTTAATTCCTCAGCCAAACTGAAAAGCCTCTTAGCTCTTGGATCGGATGTATGAATCCTATGACCAAAACCAAGGATCCTCTTATGTTTTTCTCTAGATTCTTTTACGAGAATTTTTGCCATTTCCTCCGGATTCTTGCCTTCCTTTTTCATCAGGGAAATACCTTCTTGCAAGAATTTTGCACCTTTCTCAATTGCACCACCATGTGCATCTCCAATGGATAACACCCCCGCTGCAACAGCAGTAGGCAGTGGAACACCACCTGATGCAACAACTCTTGACGCCATCGATGAAGGAGGAGTAACACCATGATCAATACAAGCCGTAAGAATAGCATCCATCATTTTCCCATGCTCTTTGGATGGAAGTTCACTTTTTAAAAGAAGATAAACAACATGAGGAAATGGAATATTTCCAATCAAATCCTCCTGTCTATACCCCCTTGTTACGAGATGATTAGGTTCCACCTTTGTAATCTTGGTATTCCACGTCAATTTAATCACTCCTTTACCCTTCTAATATTATCCAAAACAGTTCCATCAAAATACTTAGTTAAACCGATAATTTCTTCACCCAGATTTACTTCGGCTGGTCCACCGGTTGCATCATATGCTATTTCTCTAAGTTTCTCGATTGGAACAGTGTCAATTTCGCCCTTTAATTTATCAATCAAATCCTTCCTTCTTGGATTTATGGCTATTCCCTCATTTGTGACAATTGCATCAACAACATCACCAGGCGTGGAAATAGTGGTAACTCTTTCCCTAACAATAGGATTTGTCTTTCTGAACACAGGGGCAGAGATGATTGTAAGATTAGCAGCTGCTGCAGTATCCTGATGACCGCCAATACCGTGCAACATACGACCATCGCTATGTGTATTAACATTTACATTAAAACTGGTATCAACCTCTGTTGCTCCAAGCACCACAGTGTCCAGACCATCTATTGTTCGGCCCTTTGATGTAGGATCAGCATAATGACCAATATCGGCAGGTAAGCCTGGGTCTTCTGCTACAAATTTTACAGAATCGATGTCGAAAACCTGAGAATAGTAAATGTTTTTGACACGTCCAGCCCTATAAATGTCAAGTATATACTTTGTAAGACCACCTGTTGCACAAGAAGCTATTATATTTTTTTCTTCAAGTTTTTCTCCCAAATATTTCAAAGCAGCGAGGGAAATTCCTCCTGCACCAGATTGAAAGATCATACCATCCTTAATCATACCTGCAGCTTCCATGAGCGCAACGCTATCAAGTGCAATCTTCAGTTTCATGGGATCCTCTGTGATTTTAAGAGTTCCGGAAACAATCTTATCCTGATCACCTATCTTGTCAATCACAACAACATAGTCAACATATCGTTCCTGAATCTCCTGAAATCTACAAGGATAATCCACTATATTGTCAGTAACAATGATTACATGATCAGCATGCCATGCATCAACCTCAGAATATGAAATAGGTCCAAAAGCACTTCTACCAATTCTTCCGGTACAATTTCCACGTTCATCAGCAGCTGATGCTGCAATAACTGCAATATTTGGATGTAATTCGCCAGTTTTTACTGCAGCCCAACGTCCACCATGAGAACGGAGTATAACTGGGGTTCTCATGGGATTTTTGGATACGTAGTCACCTACAACACCATTAAGACTCCCCTCAATTCTTGTAACAGTACCTTCCTTGATATGTTCAATAACAGGTTCATGAACATTAAACAATGCAGTTTGCGCAAGCCTAATATCTTTAACACCTAACTCCCTTACTGCATCAAGGGCCATATTGACAATAAAATCACCATTTCTGAGCTGATGATGAAAAGAAAGGGTCTGTCCATTCTTCAGACCACATTTCTTCAAAGCTTTGGTAAGACTTGTAATCTTTGAAATGTAACTATATTTTTTACCACCGGCAAATGGTTTAAAAGTTCTACCAGCAATCTCCGTTTCGATTTTTCTTCCAGCTGC
>JAUWOO010000027.1 GCA_030612095.1 Thermoplasmatota archaeon
GAAAGTGGATTTGCTGAGGATAAGAAAAGAACTGGCTGGCGCCTGGGACAAAAAAGACCTGATAGAGTTAACACAGCCAACGTTCTCACCGGGGTATGGCACAATTTGTATTGGCTAGCAGATTAATTCTGTCCCACATCCGCACCTATACCTATAATTAATATACTACTTTTCCAAAGTTTCATGGTTAAATACCTCAAGCAACTGGAAACAATTATTATTTTTAAATGTGTTGGATGGAGTGTGAATCATTGAAAAAATGATAAAAAAAAAAGAGAATTGGGAAGTAATTTTACTTCCTTTTTCTTAGTATTATCAGTGCAACAGCTATTGCTCCAATAAATGCTATGACTTCAAAGCCGGGTGTTTTTGGTTTTGGTGGAGTAGTACCATCACCGTTACCAGTACCATCATCACCTTGTCCATTGGATGGATCGTCGTCTGGTACCCAATCTTGCCAATACTCAGCATTTACGTCGCCAGCGTTAGTGAATTCTTGTGCATATCCACTGAGTTCAACTCCTGTCGTAAATGTTCCAACAACATCGAAAGTTGCTGAAAGAGTACCCCCATTTACACTAATTTCGGGGTCCATATCAATATGTAATCCTTCCCCTGTGTCAGTTCCTATACCCATAAGTAATTCACCATTTATCCACATAACAGTATAACTCGAGTCATTTGTATTCAAAGAAAACCAAAAGGATATCAATTCTGAGTTAGTGATTGTTCCCAATACTTTCAAAGTTAAAGTGACTCTGTCTCCACTAACAGTATACGAAAGTTCAGTGATGTCAATATTTGGTCTGCTCACAGGTTTCCACCCAACAAAGATTCCATCAGCCCATTCATAATGCCAAACATCCCCAGTTGGATCGCTTTCTGTTTTATCAGCTGAAACGGCCATACTTGACAGCAACATCACAGCTACGCTTACAAATAATATACTACCTTTTCTTAATTTCATGATCTATTACCTAGCACGCAGGGAAACAATTATTATTTTTAAAGGTATTGGATGAGGCATAAATCATTGAAAAAATGATAAAAAAAGAGAATTGGGAAGTAATTTTACTTCCTTTTTCTTAATATTATTAGTGCTACAGCTATTGCTCCAATGAATGCTATTAGTTCAAAGCCAGGTGTTCCACTTGGTGGCGTGGTTGTACCATCTCCGTCACCGTCTCCGTCACCATCGCCATCTCCGTCACCGCTACCATACCATGGAGCAAATGTCTCAGGAGTGTAATCCCACCAAGATTCACCAGTATCCACTATAAGTATATGAGCCGAACCCTGAAATACTGCATCCGCGGGGTTTCCGAGGCCGTATGATGTGAAAACAACAGTAATTGTATCTTCACTGACACTAAACGTAGGGGACATATCTCCATCCATTCCGTTTGTTCCAATACCGCTTTCCATATCCTTTGAATAAACAAAATGGTAAGAGATGGGACCAGCGACATATTCAACATTATACATTGTAAAATCTAAGGTTTCAATCGTTCCATCTACAGTCATCGTCAGTGTAAATGTTGCACCATTATCATTATACGTTATCTCAGTAATATCTATATTGGGCTTATCAGCAGGGGTATATGAAGTTCCAACTACACGATATACATCTCCTGTAGGATCTGATTCTGTTTCTGCTGTTGCTGTCATTGACGATAGCACTAGTACACTTATGCCTATAATTAACAAACTACTTTTCCAAAGTTTCATGGTTGATTACCTCTGGCCCTGGGAAACAACTATTCTTTTTAAATATATCGGAAAATGAAGGGTTTTTCATTTTTAAAGAATGAATAAAAACAAATCAAAAAATGAGGAAAAAGGATATTGATTTTGATCTTTTTATGACTTAAAAACCAAAATACTTTTAATATTGTGTCTAGTTACCATATTCATTCGCTAATGAGGGTGGATGAGATGAATGAAATAATAAAATCGTTTGGGCATAACGCAGGCAAAGTATGGACAACACTTGAAGAAGAAGGTCCACAAGTACAAACAAAATTAATTAAAAAGACAAACATGAGAAATGACGAATTTTATGGAGCAATCGGCTGGCTTGCAAGAGAAGGGAAGATTTACAGAGATAAAAGAACATATAGAATTGGTGAAACAAATTTAACTGATAAAATCGGGTCAGATGCGGGCAAAGTGTGGAGTGTTATTGGTAGAAGTGAAATTGACGTTTCTGCTATTGCACGTCTATCAAAAATCGATAAAAACGATTGTTACTCTGCACTTGGATGGCTTGCAAGAGAAGGGAAGATTACGGCAAAGGTAACAGTAAAAAAGAAGTAAAAAATAGAGTCCGAAAAATCTTTGCAAACGTTTCTTATATCTTGCACATTCTTGCGAGAAAGATTGTTTTCCATTCGTACACATAGGGCGATTTTACATTATCGAAACATTATTAGTGCATCTCTAAGTTTTGTTCTTTTGGATGAAACAGCAAATCCGGTTATTAGGCATCGATGACTCCCCATTTACATTCACCGAGAAGTATGCAACAGTGATAGGCGCCATTATGCGTGGTGGAAGTTACATAGAATGTGTTTTAAGGAGTCAAGTATCAGTAGATGGAACTGATGCAACCAACATATGTAAGGAAATGATAGAAAACACACGCCATAGAAAACAGTTGAGAGTGGTGATGCTCGATGGAATTGCACTTGGTGGTTTTAACATAGTTAATATCCAAGAATTGTATTCTGCTACAAATCTACCGATTATAACGGTTACAAGAGACAATCCTGATTTTGAAAAAATAGAAAAGGCACTAAGGAAGAATTTTGAAGATTGGAAAGATCGGCTAAATCTAATGAAAAAAGGAGAACTTCATAAGATAGAAACCAGCCATAACCCCATCTATGTGAAATGTGCTGGTATTTCACTTGCTGAGACAAAAGAAATAATAAAGCTTTCAACAATACGAGGTGTCATACCTGAGCCAATACGTGTGGCTCATTTAATAGCATCAGGTGTTACGAGAGGTGAATCATCTGGGAAAGCCTAAGGCAAAAGTGGATGGAGAAAAGTGTTTGGCTTGCGGTGGCTGCATATCTATCTGTCCGCAAGACGCGATATCGATGTATGGCGGCAGAGCTTTTGTAATGGTAGACAAATGTATAAGTTGCGCCATCTGTATACGAACATGCCCTGTTGGAGCGATTAATGGTGAGGTGTATTAGCTTATGACGTATGATGTTGTCGTAGTTGGCAGTGGTCCTGCTGGAAGTGTCACAGCCAGATTCGCAGCTGAAACAGGAGCGAAAGTTCTCATATTGGAAAGGCGAGCCGAAGTTGGAGTGCCCATATTATGTGGTGAGGGAATCAGTCAGAAAATTGATAACTGGGGAATGCTAGAGGGCAAGAGATGGATTGCAAGTAAAATGGATGGGGCTAAGATATATGCTCCTGATGGAACAATGATAACGCTCTCCAAAGAGATGGCGGGAAACGAAACAGGCTACGTTGTTTACAGAGATATTTTCGATCAGGAACTTGCTCGTCAGGCTGCAAAGGCAGGTGCAAAAATAATGATGAAAACCGAAGCAACAGAACTACTCATGGACAATGAACAGATAAAAGGCGTGAAAGTCAAGCAATTTGATGAGGAATTTGAGATTGAGGCGGATATTGTTGTTGGTGCCGATGGCGTAGAATCAAAGGTGGGACAGTGGGCAGGCATTAACACTGTTTTAAAGCCAAATGACTTGGAAAGCTGTGTTCAATATACACTTACAAACGTTGACTATAAATCTGATTACTGCGAGTTCTACCTAGGGGAAAAGATTGCTCCTGGCGGTTATGTCTGGATATTCCCAAAAGATAAGGGCGTTTTCAATGTAGGAATCGGAATCCTTGCCAGTCTTAGTGAATCAGGCATGGCTTTAAAACTTCTTGATGAATTTATAGAAAATCATACCGAATTGAAGAAAGGCGAACCTGTTCGTCTTCTCGCAGGTGCGGCACCTGTTGCAAAACCTGTTGAAACAGTAAAAGATAATTTAATACTGGTCGGTGACGCAGCAAGACACGTTGATCCTATAACCGGTGGGGGATTAACAACCGCTTTAGAAGGTGGAAAAATAGCCGGCGAAACAATAGGCAGAGCAATAGAACAACAAATGTTTGATGAGGAAACACTATCTGCATATGAAACAGGTTGGAAGGAGGCTTTTGGGAGGAAACTACGTCGAGATTATCTAGTTAAAGAAATCATGCTTGATTTTGATGATAAAACGTTGAACATGCTTGCTGACTCTTTAAAGGACTATAAATTTGAGGAGTTTAGTACACTTAGTCTCGTAAAAGCATTGGTGTTAAAACACCCTACGTTACTTATGAAATTAAAGCCCCTTCTAAAAGTATCCAAAGAGAGTAAAGAAGAATAGGAGAAAAAATTATGAAGTGGGGATTGGTCTGCAAATACAATAATAAAAAATCCATTTCACTGGGAGAAGAAGTTTATGAATTTTTAAGTGAAAATGGAGAGGTTTTTGCAGAAGAAGGTTTTGCAAAAGAGGCAAAAATAAAAGGATTTTCACTTGAAGAAATTAACAAAAAAACTGACATAGTTGTCTCAGTTGGGGGAGACGGGACAATAATAAGAGCTTTAAAGATAGTGGAAAAACCAATTTTTGCCATAAATTCAGGCGGCATGGGCTTCCTTGCAGAGGTGGAATCCAAGTATGCAATAGGTGGCCTAAAACAGGTGATAGATGGGAGATATAACATCGAAGAAAGATCCAAACTAAAAATAATGTTAGACGGGAAACGACTTCCTGATGCGGCAAATGAGGTTACAGTCCAAACAGATAAAATTGCAAAGATCATGTATTTGCAACTCTTTGTGGATAATGAACTACTCGAAACACTAGGAGCAGATGGTGTAATCATAGCTACACCGACAGGATCTACAAGTTATGCGTTAAGCGTTGGTGGACCTCTTATGGACCCTTCAGTTAATGCCATGATAATAGCCCCTCTTGCCCCGTTTAGATTGTCTGCTCGCCCATGGATTATTCCCCTAAATAAGAAGATTGATGTTAAGTTACTGCCAAAGAGTAAAGAAACTAAACTTGTAATTGACGGACACTATGCAGAAAATGTGACCACGGAAAGCATCATAACTGTTACAGGCTCTGAGAAAAAATCAAGATTTGTCAGATTTGGGGAATCATTTTATCAAATGGTTAGATTGAAACTGGTGCGATAAAAACCATGATCCTTTTTAAAAAGAAGAAAAATAAAGTTGAACCTATTCAAAAGCGATGGAAAATTGCACGTAACTGTCTTGATCTGATTTTGGAATGTGCTAAATCAGAATATCCTAACGAATTTGGAGGTTTTTTGCGTGTTGATGCTGATGAAAAAGACACTATAACTGAGATAGTGATTTTACCTGGAACAATTTCAGGGGATTCTCATGCAATATTTAGGATGAATATGCTTCCGATAGATTTTGCAATTGTTGGAACAGTTCATAGTCACCCATCTTATTCTGCTCGTCCTTCTGGCGCGGATCTTCACTTGTTTCAAAAACATGGTAAAATACATATTATCTCAGCAAAACCTTTCGATGAATTTTCTTGGAAAGCATATGATTACATGGGTAGGGAAATAGACGTAGATGTAATCTAACAACTCTCAAGTATTAAAAATGATTAGTTTGCCCTTCAATAATTTCTTGGATATGTGAACGGATTTTGCTCTTATTCGCATATTTCATTAATTTTTCCCAATGTTTTTGCAACAGGCATAATCTCTCAAAGGGATCGTGTTTTGGCACCGCATCTAATCTGACATGACCATAGTAACTTTCAACAAATCATTATCCATCTAATTTTGCCTCCGTTTATCTCCATCATCTTACTTAATCGTCCTAATAGCACATAATACGTGAGACATAAAAACGTTTTTCATTTTTGGTCCTCTTTTATCCGCTCATCATAATCCAAGTGTTGGTTTTTTAAGGAAAGGGATGATATCGAAAATCGAGAAGATGGGGTATTTAGATGGCAGGAGAGGGAAGTAATAAAAGTGTGTATTATGCAAAAACTTCAGATGACTGGAAGCTTGCAATAAAACGATATCAGCCGATCGGAAGAAAATCAAAATATCCTGTTGTATTATGCCACGGTTTTGCAGCAAATAGTTATAGTGTAGATTTTGGCTTAGAAGATACTGACGAGTGGCATCAATATAGCTTAGCTGCTTACCTCTCAAAAGGCGGGAACGGAAAATTAAAGTTTGATGTTTGGGTACCAGAACTTCGAGGAAGAAACGAAAGTCAAACGTTTGATCCAGACACATATCCTGAAAAATACAACTGGTGTCTAGATGATTATGTTGATAAAGATATACCAGCAATTATATCATGTATAAAAAGAGAATATCGCAAGGAAAAAAAACGTGCATCCAAGGTTTTATGGGTTGGAAAAAGCATGGGCGGAATGCTTGCATATGCATATGGCCAAACGCACGCTGGAAGAAGAAACTTAAAAGGAGTTGTAACCTTAGGATCACCAAGTAAATTTGACTATAGCAGCCCTGGATTCAAATTCTTCTCTCCGGTGCTCCCACGCAATATATTATCAGGACCTTTGAATCTAGCCAGGCAATTGAAAAAAGTGAACGGAACAGCGGTTTATGATATGATTATTGAGAGTTTTGCAAATAAGCACAACATGGAAAAAAGGATTGTGGATGAATATCTAAGGACAGGTTTTAATAATGATGTTTCGGTGAAGGTTTTTAAACAATTTGCAATTTTTTTACGGCATGGAATATTTTGCCGTTATCCGGCCTACCCTTGGCTTTTTGATCTCAGTAAAAAGATAAAATTTTTAAAAAAGCGATTTTCTCCATATAATTATACTGAAAATTTTGATAATTTCAAAACCCCTTTGTATGTTGTTGCTGGGGGAAAAGATAAAATCGCTCATCCTGATGATGTCATTGGAGTGGTAGATCATGTTGGCTCCCGATGGGCCGATGGGGAAATTATTCCTGAGTACGGACACCTTGATTTGAATCTAGGAAAAAATGCAAAACGTGATGTGTATCCCGTGGTTCAAAGAGAGTTAATCAAAATAAGTCGAAGGTTATGAAATCTCATTCATTCGTAAATCTAGACGAGGAATGACAAAAAAAATTATCGATTTTAGAATTAACTGGTTTGGGGAAATATAGGAGAGGGGTGCATGGGAGTAGGTGAAAAATTATGTTTATAGCAGTTGAGACAAATCCAATCGTCACAACAAAAACTGAATGTCAGTTTATTTCCAGGCAATGATCTTTTACATATACTACATTTTCTTAGCGTTTCCTTTTTATTCATATCACTCATCCCTACAATGTTATCATTTATCACGCTAATTTCTAACATTTATTATATTTAAACTTAATCTGTCAAAATGAAAAAGCAATGTTCAAAGGACATGTTTTTATATAACAACACTTGCTTATCACTCGGCGGAAAGATATGGCTGGTTCACCTATAGATATAATAATATTTGCTCCACTTGCACCCCTATTTGGTGTAATACTATTCTGGTTCATTCAACTTCTTTTTATCGAAAGTCAGAAATACCTTCTATCAAAAATAAGACCTAAACATGAACCATTATGTAGATTTACAAATTTTCTTGGAATACTGTTCCAGACAATATGTCATGCATTGGGATACACAGTCACAAAAAGTGGCATATCTAGCTTTTACATTAGCATAAACTACGGGAAAGTTGCCCCAAAAAAAGAAAAGAAAGGGATATTTGAATGGCTATCAAATGGCTTCCTTTTCATAGGTCCTTTCTTCATACCTGCATCTCTACTTCTTATATGTCTTTACTTTCTAATGAGCAGTGGTTTTGATGCATCAATCCCGGGAACAGTGATAGGAATAGAATACACCTTTGCGGGACAGATGATAACTTTTGGTACCAATCTATACACATTCTCAGAAGGATTCTTTGGTTTCTTATCCAACATAGACCTATTACATCCAGCGCACTTTGGATTCGTGCTACTTCTAATATTTATAGGAATGGGCATACGACCAAGTCATATCGGTGAAAAAAAACGTGAGAAGGTTGACATGTTGTATGATCTGAAAAACATAAAAGACAATATCCTGCACAAACCACTTTATCTTATTATATTGTTTTTGATGGCGTATGTTTTATTTTATATATCGCTCCTTCTACAACAGGGGTGGTATGTAGCTCTTTTCTCGATATTAGGGTGGCTATCAATCATAGCCATAGTCTCGATGGTGATTACACATATGATCCTATTCCTAATAAGAACAACTGATGAAATACCCGGTTACTGGAAATTTATTCCGTACATAGTGATAATCGTTTCATATGTAGTAATGCGCTTAGTGTTCTTCTTTTTTCCAGCAGATTTCACAAATAGCACCTCTCTATTAGCAATGATCTTGTCCACACTTTTGTCTGTCATTCTTTTGTTAAAATACAAAACCAATAAATTTAAAACCAAAACGCCTATGAAATCATTGAGGAAACGTAAAATAGAGGATGAAACAGATGTACCAAGAAGAATTATTAGAGAATGAAACAATAGAGAAGACCCTCTCCCCCCATCCACTATCATTTATGGGACTTCAATCACTTTGCATATTTTTGATAGTATGGGGTGTACTGATAGGGTGGTTTGCAAACTTTTCAGAATGGAAGGATGTTTGGTTTGGTAATTATGTTAGTATTATTTTTGCTTGGAGCATTGTCCTGCTAATTGTTGGCGTAATTGCTTCGTTGCTGACAATTCGATGGCGTATTTTCTTTTTATATCTTGGAGTTGTTGCGGGAGGAATTGGTTTAATCTTTTGGCAAAACTGGCAAGACGGTTCAGGGATTGTCATCCCATATTACACTACACTTGTATCAATTATCGGTTTCTTAATTGTTGAATTATATCGCCGATCTCATAGATATATAATATCAAATCAACGTATAATCTTCAGGGGCGGCGTCTTAACCAAACAAGAAAGAACTCTAAGGTATGACAAGGTTTCAGATATCAACTCAAAACAAGGTATTTTAGGACAAATTTTTGGCTTTGGAACCATTATTCCAATTAGCCAGTCAGGTTTTGGACTTGGTAGTGACAGTTCTTTTGCTGCGGGGGGCGTACAAGTAGGAGAGAAAAAAGCAAAGTTCATGGGAATTTTTGGTGGCGGTAAAGAAGTGCAAACTCCACGGGCAAGAAGCTATTATGAACTTCATGGCGTTCACCCATATAAAGATGTTAAAAAAATAGTGGAAAGATTAGTACAGGGCAGTGTAATTGTACCTTATCAACAGGAGCAAGTAACATTCCAAAAGGAACAGGTAGACATTCAGAAGCAAATGAGGGATCTTCTTAAAAAGCAGACAAAATCCGACGACGGGGAAACATCAAAGGAGTGATACTAGATTCACGCTATAGGATGGTTACATCGCTACCGTTATGTTTATAAAATGACACTTATTTGAGAGACCACTATGGTACCAAAAAAAGTCTTTTTTACAAAAGGCGTAGGAAAACATCGATACGAGCTGCAATCATTTGAATTAGCGTTGCGTAGTGCTGGTATCGAGAAATGTAATATTGTTAATGTATCCAGCATTGTTCCACCAGATTGTAAAATTATCCCAAGAGAAAAGGGCATACCTCTCCTTAAACCTGGACAGATAACATATTGTGTGATGTCCAGAAATAGTACAAGCGAACCAAACAGGTTGGTGGGCGCATCAATAGGTGTTGCCACCCCAAAGGGAAAAAACGCATATGGGTATATATCTGAGCACCATGGCTTTGGAGAAATCGGTAGGAAATTAAGAGATCATGCTGAAGACCTTGCAGCTACAATGCTTGCAACTACATTAGGATTAGAGTTTGATCCAGATAAAGCATGGGACGAGAGAAAACAGGAATACAAAATGAGTGGGAGATTCGTACGGACGCTAGGCGTGGAGCAAACAGCACGGTGAGATAAAAACGGCCTATGGACAACCGTTCTCGCTGCAGCAGTCTTTTTAGAGGGCTAAGAATTTGGATAACAGAAAGTGTGTTTTCGTATAATCTTAAAATTCGTGTAAAAATATAATCTTTCTGGTTTTTTGTATGAATATGTAAGGTTTTTAATACATGTTAATTGATGTCAACCTAACATGCCCTCGTGGTCTGAAGGAAAAGATGGCTCTATGGAAGAAGTAGAAGTATTTGTGAAATGGTTTGAAGATTTGCGAATTGAAGACGTGCCATCGGTTGGTGGGAAAAATGCATCTCTTGGAGAGATGATAAGAAATCTTGGTGAGAAAGGCGTTAATGTTCCGTCTGGTTTTGCAATCACAGCTTATGCCTATAAATATATGATCGAGAAGGCAGGAATTGATGTGAAAATCAGAGAAATCCTTTCTGATCTCAATACCCATGATGTTCACAATCTTGCTGAGCGTGGGCAAAAGATAAGGGATCTTATCAGAAGCACCCCAATACCCCATGAACTAGAAGAAGACATCCGTAGACATTATCGGGAGATGGAGAGTCGTTATGGCCAAAATGTCGATGTTGCAGTAAGGAGTAGCGCAACTGCAGAAGATCTCCCCAATGCAAGTTTTGCAGGCCAACAGGAAACCTATCTAAATGTTAGAGGAGAGGATCACCTTTTAGAAAAGACAAGGGACTGCTTTGCCTCACTTTTCACAAATAGAGCAATATCATATAGAACGGACAAAGACTTTGATCATTTCGACGTATATCTTTCAGTCGGCGTGCAAAAGATGGTTCGTTCTGACCTAGCATCATCTGGCGTTATGTTTTCCATTGATACAGAAAGTGGATTCGAGTCTGCCGTATATATCACCGGTGCATATGGCTTAGGAGAAAACGTCGTACAAGGTGCAGTGAATCCAGACCAGTTTTATGTTTTTAAACCAACACTCAAGAAAGGGTTTAGGCCAATTGTTGAGAAAAAAATAGGCTCAAAAGAGAAACGTATGATATACGGAGAGAGGGAAACTGAACAGCAAGAGGTTAGCAAGGAAGATAGAAATAAATTTGTAATCTCAGATGATGAAATACTAAAACTGGCTAATTGGGCATGCATTATCGAAGAACATTATCAAAAACCAATGGATATTGAATGGGCAAAAGATGGGCAAACCGGTGAACTTTTTATTGTTCAAGCACGACCTGAAACTGTTCATTCCCAGAAGAACTTAGCGATATTGCAGACATATGTTCTTGAGGAAGATGGTAAATTACTTGTAGAAGGAGAAGCGGTCGGCACTAAAATCGGTCAAGGAGAAGTAAATGTAATTGAGAATGCAAGAGATATTGGAAGATTCCAAAGGGGACAAGTGCTTGTCACAGATATGACCGATCCCGATTGGGAGCCCATAATGAAGATAGCAGGAGCGATAGTGACAAATAGAGGTGGCCGCACATGTCACGCAGCAATAATTTCCAGAGAGCTTGGCATTCCTTGCGTTATCGGCACGGGAGATGGTACATCAAGAATCCAAAGTGGATCGCACATAACTATTGATTGTTCCGAAGGTATTGGTAAAATATATGACGGTTTATTGAAATACAGAGTTGATGAAATCCAACTGGATAATCTACCAGACACCAAAACACAGATTATGATGAATGTTGGAGTACCTGAGAAGGCATTCCAACAGGGGCAAATACCAAGTAGCGGCGTTGGACTTGCAAGAGAGGAATTCATCATAAACTCCCATATTGGTATCCATCCACTTGCATTGCTTGAATACAATCAATTAAGGGAAAGAATGCATGAGGATCCGAAGATAGCAGAGGTAATCCAAAAGATTGATGAGAGAAGTGTTGGATATGAAGACAAGGTAGAATTCTTTGTTGACACGCTTGCAAGAGGCATAGCAAAGATCGCATCTGGTTTTTATCCAAATGATGTAATTGTACGCATGTCTGATTTTAAGACCAATGAATATGCAAATCTTATCGGCGGATACCTCTACGAACCTTTAGAACATAATCCAATGATAGGGTGGAGAGGTGCTTCAAGATATTATGATGAAAAATTCAAGCCAGCGTTTGGTCTAGAATGCAGAGCCTTAAAAAAAGCTAGGAATGAAATGGGACTTACAAACATAAAACCCATGATCCCGTTTTGTAGGACTCCAGACGAAGGGCGTAAAGTTATTGAGGTGATGAACGAGTTTGGGTTAAGACAAGGAGAAAATGGCCTTGAAGTATATGTAATGTGTGAGATACCATCAAATGTAGTTGTTGCAGATCAATTTGCAGACATATTTGATGGTTTTAGCATTGGGTCAAATGATTTAACACAACTTACACTTGGCCTTGATAGAGATTCTGAGCTTGTTGCACATATTTTCGATGAGAGAAACGATGCAGTAAAACGCCTAGTTGCTCAAGTGATTAATACTGCACACAACCATAACCCTAGAAGAAAAGTCGGCATTTGTGGGCAAGCACCCTCCGATTTTCCCGAGTTTGCAGAATTTCTTGTTGAATGTGGCATTGACAGTATATCTCTAAATCCAGACACGGTTGTAAAAACGAGGTTGAAAATAGCTGAAACAGAAGCGCGACTTGGAAGATAAAAAATATCAAATCAAATATTTTTTTCCTTCCAAATATTCTTTATTTCTTTTGTGGTAGCTATCTGAAAAGTTTTAGTAGTTTGACTGGTTTGTGAACCCATGGACATCATCCCACTGATTTATCTAAAAAAAGGAAAAATAATGGTAGAGCAAGAAGAATATCGCCTACCTTTCAATAAAATTTTAGAACAAGTTGACAAAGATGTAAATATCTATGTTTTAGATACAGACGGAATAGAAAAAGATAAGCCTAATCTCTGTTTATATCAGAAGTTGTCGAAATCTCATGCCCTCTGGGTTGATACTGGCCCTCGCGTTCTTGGCGATATTGTCGATGTTATTATGGCAGGTGCAACCAACATAACGGTAAGAAAGAATCTATGGCATGAATTAGATGTTTCAAGCATAAAAGAGATTACTGAAAATAAGATTTATGCTAGTGTTGGTCTTAAACATCAAGGAGATCACGATACAGAAATATTTCCATTTTATGATGTCGATGGATTGGTCATTTTCGATGGAAAAAATCAAGTGGAAAGAGATTTCAAATATGGGAGTTTTCTAAAAAATTTATGTATAAAACATGAAGTATATGCTTACGAGCGCGACCCGAAAAACATCAATTATTGGAAAAATCTGGGGATCACAGGACTATTGGTAGATATTAGTAAAATAAAGGAGTTTAAGAAAAATGAATTCTGAAATAAAAATCATTATTTCTTTTTTGTTTAAACGCAGCGGAAAAGAAGAGTTGACTGAATCTGAGCTCTACCTTCCCCTTTCGATGGATTTAAAATGGTTTTCTCCAAAAGAGGCGAAAGATTTTGTAAACTTAGCATTACTGCAAAATTTCTTGATCAAAAAGGGATACCAGATTAAGCCGAATTTCGACTATAAAAAAATCGCGGTACCTGTGGGTTTTTATCCGTCAAAACAAACATTTGAAGGGGAGAAAGACAAGGTAAAAGAAGAAAGACAAGACGTGGTGAAATCAATTATAGGCCAGATTATCGAAAAAACTGAGCAGGATGAACAGAGTGTTTTTGAGGAAATTAAAGAGGCAGCTAACAAGAGAAACATCTCTTTAGAGGTTGCAGCATTATTGGTCAGCAAAAAATATGATATCGTTGTTAGTGCTTTTTTTGATCAAGTTGAAGACAAGATATTCATAGAAAATGCAGAATGATTGGTATCAGCAATATACCCATGCAATGACTTCTTCGTACGCCCCAATGCACAGGCAGTAGCCCGATAAATGTTGCAACTATTAGAATGAGTATGCCCAGTATTCCTGTGAACAGAAAAACAAGTATTACAACCATCGCAATTGTTAGACCTACTATTAGTTGATACGGAACATTTGCGAAATGTCTTGCAAATATCCTTCCTACGCTCAATGTTAAAAAATACGACAATGTTCCTCCCAGAATTAATGCAATCAGTAGATAAGCAAGATTTGCTGGCATTACAACACCCGTCCATTCTTCTACAGCCATAAGCTCCATTGCCGCTAGAGTTGCACCGCTTCTTGATCTAAGGATGATAAACAGAACTACCACAACAAAAAATGCACATGCCGTGTTTACTGCCGAAAGCGTCACAATCGTCTGTTTCTTGTCTGATTCCCCCCGGGCATTCATAGCAAGAATTGTACCCGTTGCAGATGTTATACCAGGGATAATTGAAACAAGAATTCCTCCAAGACTGCCGGTAATCACCGATAAAACTGACGATCTTTTTGTTTTTTTATCAAGCTTGAGTTCTTCGATTGTTTGTTTAGGTATAACCGGTTTTGTCATAAGTGATGTTAAGAGAGTGGGGGTACCAAATAGGCCTGCAAGCGCTGGGAACAGAACAGGAGAGGACAGGCCAATGGGAGAGTCCAATGAGAAATCAAGTATTATAATGCCAAATATACCTGAAAGGGCAAATACAAATGTTGCAAACAACATTCCTACAATCGAGGGGATCTTTCCTTTTGCCCCAAAATCATCTATCTTGGCCTTTTCGGTACCAAGCATAAGTATCGAGATAGCGATTAATACAAACAACATGATTTCCTGTAATGTTGAATAGAAAAACAATGGAGATCCTATCAAAAATCGAATTGGATAAAGAAGTAAAAAACAGAATATGATTGCCCCATAGCTACCCATAGCCGATAGAGCGACAGCTTCATATCCTTTCCCTTCGAGTAAAAGACTATGCGCAGGTAAAACAGAAAGTGCAGTGTCTTCGTCTGGTGCACCGAGGAAAGTAGTCGGAATTGTGTCGTGAAATGTGTGGCTAATAGAATTTGATATTATAAAAATGCATATCAATAAAAATATGAATTGCTCAGAGAACCCATAATCAAAAAGGAAGCTGAAAGCCCCCACAATAGTACCAGA
>JAUWOO010000041.1 GCA_030612095.1 Thermoplasmatota archaeon
ACTATTTTTTTAAAATCTTGATCTAAACCTTTTTTAAGTTCATTTAAACATTGATCAAGTGGTTTGCTTTTATGTTCCCCAATAGCCTTTTTAATTGCACAATATGAACAATTACCAAAACATCCTCTGGAAACACTTATATAAAATTTAGGTGTATTGGACAGATAATTGTAAATAAAAGACTTTTCATCAAATAGGATTCTTAGAATATGAATCTTAACTTTATTAAATATGTTTTCAGCCCATATTCGTTTTTGTAATACATCTTTTATTAAACCATTGAGCGTGCTAGTATCCAGGTTTTTGTATACTGCATTTGCACTATCAATACAACCAAATTTTATCTTATTTTCCGGAAAGAAATTATCTATCTTGCTTAGTTCTTTGGTACCCATCGTTTTTCCTTTAAAAATCTTATCCAGGTGTTCTCGGTTAATCGCAGGTAAGCATCCAGCTACGATCAATTCAGCATCATATTTCTGGAATTTTTTAATCGTTTCAAGCGAATCAAATGCCATTTCATTAAAAACGGCACAACTGACAAAAATAATTATATCTGCATCCTTCGGTTTAGTAACAATTCTACAATTATTCTCCAAGAAATAATTATAAATTTTTGTAGCATCCAATAATCTTCGTACACATACCGAATTGTTATAGATAAACACATTCTTCATGCTTGCATAACACCTTATCAAACTTTATCCCTACTTGGATCTAATATCTTAGAGTATTGATCCGACGATGGCTTTAAAGCAACCATAGAGGAAGTTTCATCTTGAAAATCTGAGTAACCACTATGATACTCTGCATCAATTGGAGCGGAAAATTTAGAAAAAATTTTTCTATTTATGCTTATGATATCTAGCATTTTTCTTTTTTTCGAATAATCACTCAGAACAGAAATCATTTCTTGTTTTAAATTATGCACAAGATGCCGGTTTTTATCAGAAATATCTACTTCTTCCAAAGGATCATTTATAAGGTCATATAGTTCGCTTTTATCGGGGTCTGATTTATTTATTACAATTTTATATTTATCAGTCCTATTGGCAATATACGACCAAGAATTAATAATCGCCCCTTTATGAGATTTTGAG
This sequence comes from Thermoplasmatota archaeon, assembly GCA_030612095.1. Lineage (GTDB taxonomy): Archaea > Thermoplasmatota > E2 > DHVEG-1 > DHVEG-1 > JAUWWG01. Next base: position 1,101 of record JAUWOO010000041.1, read on the forward strand.
AAAAGATTTTCTCCAAAAAAACTAGCAGGTGTTGGTATATCAACAAGTTCACAAATAGTTGGACCTAGATCTAAGAGTTGAACTACCTTATTGATCTGCATTCCTTTTTTTTCGATTCCAAAAAAGATAAGTGGCACATGAATAACTTCGTCATAGAGTCGGACCTTGAACTTTCCACCATGCCCAAGAATACCACAATGTTCTCCAAAAGCATCTCCATGATCAGCAGTTATTATTATAATACTATTCTCAAATAGATTCAATTCTTTTAGTTTTTCAAAAAGATCATGTATCGCCCCATCAACATATTTTATTGTAAGATCATATAAATCAATCAATTTATGTATCTCATGTTTTGTGAGCTTATTTGGGAAATCTCTATATTTTGTAATCAGATACAACATCTCTTTTTGATTATCATAAAAAGGGGAAGAGTATGGTTCGTGAACATCCATATAATGAATCCAAAGGAAAAATTTACTCCTTTGATTCTCAATCCATTTAATTGCACATTTATTTATATCTTCTGCAGAGGGAATAATGAAATTCTCTTTAGGGGAAAAAAATTCAGGAAAGTCATATATAATTTTGTCATACATCGGATAAGCGAACTTATACATCCAGCCTTCTTCTTTTAACAATCTTCTGAAGTAGTTCATCCCATATTGTCTCATGCTTCCCATAAAAAGTCGGTATTTTTGTTTACAGGAAAGCATCATGTCAAATGTATCAAATCCCCTGGTTATGCTTTCCCCCTGAGTTATATCAAAACCAAATACCATAGGGTTTGGGGCAAAAGCAGCAGTAGCATATCCGTTTTTTTTCAATATACTCGCTATCGTTTCTTTAACATTTTTACCAATAGGTGGAATTCTTGATGTAATAAAAGATGGAACTGAATAAGGCGTATATGGTGCATTAGAAAAAGCATTAGTAAATTTAACTCCATTTTTTGCCAAAGCATCGATAGTGGGAGAAATCTCTTTTGGATAACCCATACAGTGAAGGTGATCTGCTCTTAAACAATCGATTGTAATAAATACAATATTTTTAAACACCTTTTTTTTCATATCAAATTATATTTGATTTCATCAAATTTAAGAGTTATAGGCCAATATTCGTCATAAAAATCCTTTTTTGATATTTATTAATATTTTATCAAAATATTATTAATGGTATGGATGGGGGAATATCTCAAGAAGATATTCATATATTTCATCAACATCAGATGAACCGTCAATTCCTGATCTTATTGGAACTCCATCAGGTATCACATATTTAACCCAGTTTAGAAGATACTTTGCCATCATATCATCTAATAACAGACTTTTTTCATATTTTATTAACAGCTCATACATTGTTTTCTGATTTTTTATCTTATATACTATTTTATGAGCAACATGGTGCCTACAGATAATATCCAAATCTATTAATTTCGTTAAATGGTAGGATACCGTTGTTGGTGGTTTATCCAATTCTTTACTAATTGTCCCACGTGAATTTTCAGGATAGAGAAATAAAAATAGAATGATTTTGCGAGGAATGCTCTGTCGAATTAAGGAAAGAATTTCCTTGTCCCTATTCCCAACTGTTTTTGCAACATAATACCAATGGTACCCCTTTTCGGACTTTATAAATATCAAATCCCGTTTTTCAAGAAATCTAAGATGATAATTTATTGTTGTCTTCGGAATTTTCAATTCTCTGCAAATTCTTCTTAAGTGCAAACCAGGATACTTCAGAATAAAATTATATATTCTTCTCCTTGTTTCCAGTTTTAATAACTCTTCCTTTTCCGTTAAATCTACCTCTCATTCTACTAATTTAATTGATATTCGATATATATAAGTTCTTTCCAATATTTTTATATATTATTTTAGTTTTTAAATATTATCAATTCGTTCAAAACTAAATTTAATTTTTGGACGAGGTGCCAACTGTATACAAGTAAACACCTTTTTCATGAAGTAATGTGATCTCAAATCAAACGAAATACCTACACCTTCCGGTGGTTTTAAAAAAGTTATTTTTAGAGAATTATGCCCAAATTTAGATACCTGTCGCTGAGGTTCCATTTTACATACCCCCGTAAGTTTTGTAGTGTTTATTCCATCTGAATGATATCCTTCGACAATGCCTGGGGCTTCACAAATAATAAATCCCTTCCAGTACTTTTCCTTCGGAAATCGCGCTATATATTCTCTTGCATCTGTTGTCATTTTAAAACGTAAATGTATTTTTTCTTTTCCTTTTGTACCCGTTATTTCTAGATCTGATGGATAGACGAAATCATATTTATCTGAAGTTCTTGTTTTTTTGTAATTAAAATTAAGATTATAGAATTCTGTATATTTTTTTCCATCTTTTGAGAGGATCAAAGTTCCTGCCACTGGCCCCCCCATTAGCCAAAATAATATATTTCCATAGAATAGTGTCCACCCATTGTCAAGTAGTGCCCATGCCCAGTCATAGCCAAATGGATTGTTTTCTGTACTAAATATTATTGAGTTTGGAATCCTTATTTTGCGATTGAGTAGACACCAGCCAGCAAGTTTTGAATATATTGAAATAGTTTTTTTGAGTTCTGGAACATTTGATATTGGACTGTCATATAGAAAATCTCCCCAGACATGTTCGAAATAGCCCTCACCCGCTATTTTAAAGGTTTTATCTTTTATGTTCATTGTCCCAGAAAGATCACATTTCGGTATGAATCCATATCTATATGATCCAAGGCCCATAGGTAGCCATCCACCTGTAATCTGTTGCGCGACCCAATGTGGCAGTGCCTCCGCATGATAGTTCATATGTAGCTTGATATCGTTTTTTTTATCATTAAAATATATTTTATAATCTGGATATGACCCTTTCATAAAAGAATCTTCGTAACTAACGTCAAAAATATCTTTGGCAGATTCTAACTTATCTGAATTATTGCGAGAATAATAACTAAACTGCTTGTTATTATCCAAATCAAAAAGTGATGTATGGAGTATAGAACCTAATTTAGGTTTTTCAAACCATTCTGTAAAAGTTACCTTATGACTCCATTTTTTATTATCTTCAACTGTTTTAAAAAATGCCTGTGCACACCACCATTCCAATAAACTTGGAAAATGCTCTTTTTCATCCTGAGGGGTCCATGGGTTTACTGGATTTTTACTAGTCATATCTTTAATAGATATTATTTAATTCCATATTTAAAGATGAGTAGGAAATAATTTTTGATAATTGCGTGTAGATGCACCATACTCAATCTTTGGAAATACCAGTGGAATTTTCATAGATTTTTACAATCACTTATTGTTTTTGCTTATTGAATTTCTCGTTCTTATAAAATGATCTTATGCCCATGTTAATTGCAAAATTAGTCAACGAGCCAACCGGATCAAACTTATTTGTATGAAAACTTCTTCTGAACGAATTTTTAATTGAATAGAAGTCAAGTGCGATTCTATGTATCCCTTCCAGGAGTTCTTCCTCCGACATATTTTTTGGTTTTAAATTAACTTTTCCTTCTTCGTATTGTGACCAATCATAGCATGTTATTCTTCCCTCTCTTTCAAGACGATCAAATAATCGGGTGCCGGGATATGGTGTTATGATGCTGAAAGATGCTTCCTCTAATTTCCAATCATACATTGACTGAAGAGTCTTGTCAAAAATGTCTGGAGTATCATGATCCAATCCAAAAATAAAGAACCCTGTTACCTGCATACCATGGTCCTGAATTTTTTTTATGGCTTTTCCGTAGTTCTCCACCTTATTCGTTCCTTTGCCTGCCTGGTTTATGTTTTCTTGCGAAATGGACTCTATGCCTAAATACCACTTGACTACTCCCGCTTCACTTGACAATCTTAAAAATTCATCATCACGGGATAGAACATTTATATTTCCAAAACAATCAAATTTTTTATTAACTTCCACCATACCCTTGAAAAGCTGTTTTGAATATTTTGGATTTATAGTTAAAGATGCATCAGCAAAAAATATTCTTTTTGCTTTAATTATTTTCATTTCATCAATTATGTTTTCCACCGGTCTACCTCGAAATATCTTACCCTCAATTACGTTCATTGCACAGAATTCACACCCAGTTGGACATCCACGTGAAGCTTGGATGGCTTCAGAAAAAGGCGTGTACACTCCAATGTCATGCCTTGCAGGTGGAATCTCTTCAGCTTTTACAACTCTGTCTCCCTTGTAGAATGGTTTTAGCTTGCCATTTTCCAGATCTTTTAATAGTTGAGGCCACGTGAGTTCTGCTTCGCCTATGACTACACTATCTGCATGCTGTTTTGCCTCTTCAGGCAGTAGCGATGCATGGTAGCCTCCAAAGACAACAGGTATTCCCTTTTTTCTGAATATATTTGAAATTTCATACCCTCTTAAGGAGTTATAGGTAAGACAAGAAATACTTACAAGATCGTAGTGTTTATCGAAATTAATTTTTTCATATCTCTCATCTATAATTTTAACATCATGTCCCCTGGGAGTAATACCTGCTATTTGTTGAAGAGTCAAACAAGGATATGAAATTTTAGAAAAAAGACTCCTTTTGGGATTTGGATGTGGCATGACTAATAATATTCTCATAGAGTTTCTCCTAATTTCTTACTAAACTAATCTTTAGGATTTAAGTAATAAATCGTTATTGTCCCCATATATTGAGGCAGTAGATTAACGTTTTCTTAAATCTACTCAGATGGTATCTATTATTATATCACATAATTGATAAATAATATTTAAACTTTAACGTAATCCAAACAAAAAATCCCCCTGACATTTGTGACGTGGAAGAAAATATATTAAAAACCTAAGCTGGACATATTGCAACGTTTGACTGCCTGCACAATTTTATCATAAATACAGTTTTTGTCACAGGTATAATTGAGTCTTTCCGATATTTTATAGAGATTGAAAAATAACCAGGAATTGCAATGGCAAGATTATCTCATCTAACAAATGTCATATCTATGTGTAACCAGATGTATCTTTCTTATTAGTTGTCTGCCAAGAATATTCACTAACATCATGGGACTTGTGACTGTCAATAGCTTTTAGAGATTGAATTTTAGACAGAACATATTTGGTAAAGATATCAATATCTTTTACCTCGCCATATAATGAGCTAAATATTATGTCCATTCTTCCTATAACACTAATTCCTCTTATTTTTTCCATCAGATTTCTTGGAATGAAGAAAAGAAGTAATGTATCTTTCAGGGCTTCATGTAATTCATGGTCTTTTTGTCCATGTTCCAACAGTTTAAGAATTGGTACTAATGTGTCATAACTTTTAAACCATCTTATTGCGTTTTTAAATTCAGCCTCATCAAAAAGTTCTTTCATTTCATTTATTAGATCTTCGTATTGTTCAATGGTCTTGAGTTTATCTTCGACGTACGCGCCTAGAGTGGTTAAAATCTTATTTTTTAAATAAAATGTTGACCAATAATCCAAATTCATGATGATGATGTAGAACAAAGAAGACAAGCCAAAATTAATGTCTATGTTTATATTGCTGATAAGATATCTAAAGAAATTTGATCTCAATAATTTTTTTAAAATATGCCGTTCAAGATTCGTTAATACTATTTTCTGCTCTATTATAGACATGAGCGGTTCAAGTCTTGCATAAATAATGTTTTGATCCTCCCCCTCACCTTGGACGCGATCTATTTTAAGAATACTCCTCTCAATTAATTTTTCACTTTTTATAGCACGATTTACCCTGTTACTATGCTTTCCAAAAATCTTTTTATCCATTTGATAAACGTTGTATTTCCCAGGGGAAATGAATGCATAATAGTATACTTTTGCTGCTATCTCTTGGTTTCTAATCACATGTATCACATATTTTAATTATTTCTTCTCAGCCTTCTTGAATTCCTCTGCCATAAGTCCCCTCATGAGGTTTGCACACCCCTTGGCCTCGGCACCAGCCATTCTGGTTATATCAGATTCTAGTATGGGTCTGAGTTTTCCTTGTTTCGTCTTTTTAATTAACACTACATGGCTACCTTTTTGACGGCTTTTAATAAAACCAAATTGTACAAGAATTCTAATAAGTTCATGCCCCGATAATCTTGGAAGTTTTACCATATGAAGTTACCTCAAAAAACGAGACAAATGGTTTTGATGTTTTTTTCGTTGGAAACTCTCCCAGATATAATCCTGTTGCTTCCTTTAAATTTTTAATTGCCTCTTCCATGGTTTTTCCTTGTGATATCGTTCCAATTTCAGGACATTCAGTAACATAATACTTTTTTTCTTTATGAACAACGACGCTAAAGATATGATTCACGTTAACATAATAGGTTTTTGCGGTATTTAATTTTTCTCATCGGGTTTCCAGAAAATTTAAAAAAAATTAATATGCTGGGTGTAGGCCATAAGCCTCCTTAGCCCTCCTAGAAATCATAAAATTTCGAAGTTTTTGAAGACGTAATTATTAGAGCTGTGTCAACTCATACAAAGAAATAAATTAAATAGAAAATAATATAAATTAGTTCAACTAATATATACTTAGGTGAACTAAGTATGACTCAGGCGTTGATAAAATTAAATGAGAATATTAATCGTGTTTTAAATATCGTTAAAGCCAGATATGATCTAAAAGACAAAAGTGAAACAATTGAGTTCATCATAAAAAAATATATTGAGTATGAAAATGAACCAGAACTCAAACCGGAGTTTATTGAAAAGATGAAGAAGATCAAAAAAGAAAAAAGTATCCATGTCGACGATTTTGCCAAGAGGTATGGATTGAATGTATGATCTTAACATAAAATCTACTGCAGACAAAATTTTTAAAAGACTGACAAAAAAGAACTCTAAGCAACTAAAAATTATTTATAAAAAAGTTCAGGAAATTAGAACCAACCCAAAACATGAATATAAACACTTACGCCCTCCTCTTCAAAACTTCTACGGAGTTCATATCAATTCACACTTCGTATTAATTTTCAATATAGATCACATAGATGAAGTTGTCACGATTTATTATTTTGGTCATCATGATGATGTTTATAAATGGAGGTCGACTAAAAAGTAATCTGTTTTCTCTCTCTTTTTTTTTCTTTATTAAATCCATTTTTAGTTTAACGTATAATAGTGCTGGGTCTAGGCCGTAAGCCTTCTTAGTCCTCCGAGAAATACGAAAAATTTGGAATTTTAGAAGACGTAATTATTTTCCTTTGTAACCAAACTTTTTATCATATGTCAGATGGTCTATCACATCAAGAACAAAGGCAATAATTTCTATTTTTGATTCACCATCGGTCAGAGTATAAAGCATTCTCCAGTAGTTGGGAAGTTCTACCCTGAAAAGATTGTTTACATCGTACGTATCTTTATATTCTTGAGGCATAAGTTTCTTAGCGATAGGATTTCCATAGTGTGGATTGGCTTTAATTATATTCCACTTTTTTATTTATTGCGTTAAGTATTGTCTGTTCTGTCTTTGATTTTGGTGCTTCTTCATTCAAATGTTTATAGACTTCTTCTGCATCTGGTGAAAGAATTACACGTACATTTTTCATAGTTCAAGTCCTTCAGAAATTGCTTTACGTAGTCGCGAATTGGTATTATGTATCCAAGTTATTCCTTTTAAGGTCACTGCAATTTTGTTACTATACTCCAGATATGAAAGGATAATTTTTAACGTATTATGATTTACTTGTTTAGGGAGGATCTTTTTTAGTTTAGCGACAGTAATTACACTTTCACCCATGTTTTTTAAGGTTTCTTCCACCATAAGAACAGTATTTAAAGTGGGGGAATGCTCTAGTTTATTTTCTTGAACAGATATTGACATATTAATCACCAATTGTTATTAGATAATAACTATATGTTATTAACTAATATTTATATATTTCGGAGAAAATCTGCAATATCTTGCAATATTTAGGTTGGAATGTGCTGGGTGTAGGCCGTAAGCCTCCTTAACCCTCCGAGAAACGCAAAAAATTTGCAGTTATTGAAGACGTAATTATTTTCCTTTGTAACCAAATTTTTTAATCATCCTGATTTTTCAGTTGGATTATCCTGATATTTGAATTTAAGTTGTTACGTAGGGAACCAGTACTAGGAGTTCAGAGTTTTCACTAATTACCGCTGCAAAACACTTGGTTTAGCAATAGTCTAGCTAACTCTCTGCTGAGATGATTATGAACTAGGACCTTGCAGCCAGATATCCCCAGACATACATGTTGCTTGCCATCGGCGTTTGGATTGTAAACTCAGACATCATTGGCACCCAAAACACATCAAAGAAGAATTCTGCAATCGGCCATTGGTTCATTTTTGGATAAATGTAAGAATTTAATACTTCTAAATTTAATTCTTCTAAATCTTGATGATTTAAAAGTGTATGATCAATTGGCCCAAGGACGGTAATACCTAACGGGGGTGGTAACCCTCGAATACGGGAATCTATATGTAGAACATTATCTGGATAGTTACTACCAACGCCTGTGGTATAACAAAGATTTAATGGATTGGCACCTGCCCCCATCTGAGAGGAAAGAATCGTGGCAACCAAATATCGTTCTTCTCCTGTGAGCACATGGGCACGCACGAGCGGTACGGATTCAAGAGGGCTACTGAAAACTCCTCCAAACACTGGCATCCAAGGCCTTTTCGTGAATCGATAGCTTGTAGATCTTGCCATTTGTTCCCGTTGGTCCGCATCTCGTATTAATGCATTGTAACAGTTTTCAACTATTTGTTCATCAACACTATGATTTTGGGTGACAACATACACCCAAGCAGCATTTGCTTGATCATGTGACGGCCATTCATAGACATCAACATCAGAATCAGTGAACACGGTTGTATTCAGGAAAAGCTGATGCCAGCATTCATCACCAGTCACTCGGTAAAGTTCAGCTGCTGCCAGGTTTCGTGAATCATTTACTTGATGAGGAAGATCAGAAAGAGTAGGTAGCTCACTTTCAGCCCATTCCATGGCATGTAAAGCGCTTTGTAAATATTCATCCGCACGTTCAGGATTATACGAACGAACGACAAGTGAGGCCCGTGCTGCTACCCCTGCATAGACAAAACTCGACCATACCCCTGGAGCATAGGCCATAACCGTTAAAGATTCCTGCCAGCTCAACTCTCCCTGGCGAGGATGCTCCTCAGATTCGATACCGCCACGAATGCCTCCTTCTGGAGTCTGTAAGCGCTTATAGAAATTAACATTCCAGAGCGCTTCGTCAACTATATCAGGAAAAGTATTTTTGGATTCAGGAATATTAAGATCCAAATCACTTGCAAACGTTGGGAAAAACTGAGCAAGTTCTAGTAACAGCCGGGAAGCATCTAGATGCTGAATACGTCTATCCCAATCACCTGCATCCATGGTACCACCCCATGCATCAGGTACAATCTCATCGGTTTTACCCGCAACAAGATCTTCGAAATTGTCAGCACCTTCTTTCAGGCCATTACCAGTATCCATGAGCGGTGTAGTAGATGCATAAACAACTACTCCATCGTCCGGATGGAAACTACGCGGGCGTTCAAAGTCTGTGTACGGGTGGCCTAATTCAATGCCGCTGCGCTGATGATACAGCCCTCGCGCAGAGGTTCGAAATGCTTCTTGCCAGACATCCTCGGCAATGGGAAAAGGTAGTGAGCAGCCAATACCCTGAACATACACTCGGTATTGTCCTGGTTGTTGCAAACTTGAGAAATCCATGAAATACACATCGGTTCCTGCATAATTGGTACCATACTCATCCTCAGATTCTTCTTTAGACAAGGAAAGTTCTGTGAATCCACTAAAAACAGATTCATCGGTTTCATCATCAATAACCTCAAAAGTCATTCCCTCAACGTAATCAACAGCTCCATCATCACCTGTCCAACCGGAAAGAAACGCTATCTTCACAGGGTCATCGGGTCGGAAACCAACCTGACTGACATGCACCACTTCACTATGCAGGTCTCGTGGTAGATGGGTATAGTTGATTGAACCCAGATTCTCATCAGCAAAATGAATCGAGTACATATTTCCCTCCTGCAGATTGTTGGGGAAATGGAGATATAAAGTATGGCATAAGGGCGCATCAAATTCCCAAGCATCTATCCGGGCAAGATTTGTAGGACGGGTTTTTCTTGAGATTTTCATTGGATGAAACGAGTAATTCTGTCCGTTCTGACTGGTTTCTATTTCTACTTCTTCAGGGTTAACAGGTAAATAATCCCCCGCATACAACCCATTGAGTTCATCAAAAGTGAACATGATATCACCAGCTGCACCAACGAGAGCACCGATTGTCTCTCCATTTCGGACTATCCATCGGTGTTGACCGGTTTGCACAATTTCATCCCCGAGTTGCGCATCATAAGGCTGTTGGATGCCAAGGGTGACTTCTCCTGTGTTAATGGTTATTGCCAGTACGTTTGTTTTAACTGGTGTGATTGGTTCAATACTTAGAATTGGTGGTTCACTAGGCTGCAACAAATATGTTCCAACAACAAAGGGTCCTAGTATTGTTGCTTTCGCATGCGTTGGCACTCCATCAACCATAATGATTATGGTCACAGATCCAAGACCAAGAACGAACCCGGATGAAATCGTTGTTCTCCCGCCAGCAGGAATAGCTGAAATAGTCCCTTGTCTCCTATTTCCAACTGGAACGAAACCATCAAGAGTAATGCTCCAATCAATGTTTTCCCCGTCACTGGTTCCCAGATTATCAATAGTGACCGTAACACCAAGCCCACCTGAGATACTGCTTACTTGATAATTTGATCCATTTTCATCATAAGTCAGATAGAACGTATCAGAATCAGTAGCATGAATCGGTAAGATACTTGATCCAATAAATATGCCTATAATAACAAAGTTTAACACCTTGGCTTTACCCAATCGCATCATTGTTGTCTCCTATCTCCCTTGATTTACAAAAAATAGTTGAAAAGGAAGTGTAACAATCATACTATCAAATATGAAAAGAATCATATATAAATATATCTAGGAGAAGAACCAGACGAGGACTAACAAAAAAGTAAATTAAATTCTTTAAGGAGAGATTTGGAAAAAAAGAATGAGGCTTAGTTGAAAAGTGCTGGGTGTAGGCCGTAAGCCTCCTAATGTATTCGTTTTCTGTGATAATATTCAAGAAATTGAAAACGTAATAAAGCGATTAGATATTAAAACTCACTACTGGTAT
>JAUWOO010000128.1 GCA_030612095.1 Thermoplasmatota archaeon
GATAGAGGTAGTTAACCTACATCGAAACAATTGTGGCAAACATGGCTTTATTAAAATAGATTTTTTTTATATTAAGTGACCTTAATTTACTTCAAAAATGCCTTGAAAATTTCTGCTAAATACTATTATATTCTCTTGTTACTTTATTCAGAAGCCAAAAAGAAAGCAACGTAGATAGATTTACTCTTGCTACTGGCATCCTGTGATGTTTCAGGATAACAAGATATCCATCTCCAGAACCGGAATTATCTAAATATTTGCCCAATGTTGGATGGTATAAGATTGGCAGTTGTAAAGGGGGAGAAAAGAAGGTATGTATTGTTGTTGAAGAGATGACTGTAGAGCAAGCTCGCATTTTAGCGCTCTTCAATTGGATCGTTTTGTGCCTAAATGATTTAAATTTTGTTAGACCCTACAACTTTTAAGGAGTAAACTTGAACTTCTTATAAACCCAGGTAAAAGTTATGTTTTTTAGATAATATTTTATACAAATAACGTATCTAATGTAAAGAGTTTGGATGGTGTGGTGAACGTTAAATAAAATAACATCTCTTGTTACAGAAAAAAGGTTATTTTATTTGTGGGAAGAAAAGCAGTTTGATAGGTTGTCAAGTACTTGGTGAGATGGATGGCGGATAAACCAGACATTGTAAAAATCTTGCATGAGGAAGAAAAATTAGGGGAAATTATTCCCATAATTGATATTGCCGAGCAAAAAAAAACAGAACGAGCAATTAAGCACAGTTTGGGATTTGAAAAAACTGTTTCTGTTGTATCTTCTCTTTTTGTCCTTAATTATGATACTGATGATGCCATAAATATGTCACTGAGTGAGATAGGTAATTTTACTGGAGCGAGTCGCGTGCACTTATTTCTTTTACGTGACAATGAAACTATCATGGATAATACACATGAATGGTACAATAAAGAAGTGAGCCCTCAAAAGGATAATTTACAAAACATTTTTACCGAAATGTTACCATGGTGGATGGGGAAATTGAGAAATGGGGAAAATATTCATATTGAAGATGTTTCAAAGATGCATTCAGAGGCAAGCTTTGAAAAGGGAATGCTGGAAACTCAGAATGTCAAATCCCTTCTTGTGTTTCCTTTGAAAATTGGAGAGAAACTCAATGGTTTTATTAGACTTGATAATGTTTTTGCTACAGGAAAATGGAGTTACGAGGATTTTACCATTCTTCGTGTTTGCTCCGAAATAATAGGAAATGCACTTGAACGTAGGCAGGTGGAGGGGGTGTTGCGGGAGAGCGAGGAAAGATATAGGATTATTTTTGAACGATCTCTTGACGGGCTATACATCCATGATTTCGAAGGAAATTTCATCGATGCAAATCCAGTTGCATTGAAGATGCTTGGTTATACAAAAGAGGAGATTAGTTCTCTCAATTTTTCATCGTTATTAAATGAGGGGGAAATTCCAATGGTCCAAGAAGCAATTAGAGAATTATTGAGAACTGGGACCGATAAAGGGATAACAGAATATCATTTGAAAAGGGCGGATGGGACATATGTTTGGGTCGAAATCAAAGCATCTGTGATTTATAAAGATAGAAAACCCTGCGGTGTTCAAGGTATCGTCCGCGACATCACCGAGCGCAAGCGGATGATCGAGGAATCTGAGAAATATCAATGGGAGATTGAACAACAGAACATTAAACTGAAAGAACTAGATCATATAAAATCAGATCTCTTTACTGTGACTTCTCATGAACTAAGGGCACCCATGACTTATATGAAAGGGTATGTACAAATGTTATCGATGGGGTCCATTGGTGAGATTACTGAGGAGCAGAAAAAAAATCTCGAAGTAGTTCTTAGGAATATTAATCGTTTGGATTGTCTTATTCAAGATATCCTTGATCTCTCACAATTGAAGTCGGGTACGATGGAGTTTGTACCTGAAGAAACGAATGTACAAAAATTGATAGATGGAGTAACGGAAGCCATGCAGTCATCAGCTGATCTAAAAAACATTAAAATCAATAGAGAATTAGAAGAAAATTTGCCAAGTTTAAATATTGACTCAGAGCGAATAAAACAAGTGATTATAAATCTGATAAATAACGCGATTAAATTTTCACACGATGGTTCTATTATCAGCATAAAAGCAAAAAAGAATGTAGATGACATTTTGTTTGAAGTACAGGATTTTGGTTGTGGAATACCAAAGGATAAACAGGCAAAAATTTTTGAAACATTTTATCAAGTCGATTCGAGTATGAATAGATCGTTTGATGGTGCAGGTCTCGGTCTTTCAATCTCCAAAAATATAATTCATGCTCATAAAGGAAAGATATGGGCTGAAAGTGAAGGAAACGGCACAACGATGTTTTTCACCCTTCCTATATCTTCCGAAAAACAAGAAGGTAAGGAACAACAGCAAAACTAATCAATGGATTACAAGATATAAAAGGAGGTGAGTTGAGGAAATGAGGAAAATAATGTGTGTAGACGATGAGGAAGACCAGATATTTGGTATCAAAACAGCATTGGAATACACAGGCGGTGATGAATATGAAGTCATACCTGCCCATAGTGGTACAGAGTGTTTTAAATTGCTGAAAAACAATGAGATACCTGACCTGATATTATTGGATATCATGATGCCAGAGATGAGTGGGTGGCAGGTTTTTGATAAGCTGAAAGAAAACCCATCATGGAAGGATATACCTATAGTGTTTCTTACTGCTCGAACTGATGAAATCGCTGAAAACGCTGGAAGTTTTTTAGGCGACGATTTTATTGAAAAACCTGTGGATGCTAAAGAGTTGAAGATCAGAATCGATAAGGTTTTGAAAAAAACGATAGACAAAAGCAAAGAAAACAATATTCTTCAGCAAATCTATGAAAACATGGCAACGGATAAATGAATAGACATTTCTTGCTTGCATGTTGGATATGGTTGAGCGGTCTTTCTCCACCTTGTGTCGACGATATTAATACTTTCAATCACGTCTATTTTAGACATATAAAACACGAAACTTATTTGCTTTTTTATGGTTCTGAAAGAGCAATGTAAAAAATGTGGGTTGAATAAACTGGTTAGAAGATTATCCCTAGAATTCTTTTAAAAAATTAAGGTGAGAGAAGGGGGGTTAAACCCTCCTCACTGGTTATAATGTAATTAATATCCAAGCAGATTTCTGAGAACTGGAAAATGTTCTAGAAATCGTAGCAGTATTTCATATTGTGGCACCTTACTTTTTGGCATGGTAACTTCTAGTGTTCCCCAGTCACTCTCTGCACCATAGATATCTTTAGCCTTGACTTTTATGCTATACGTTCCCTTTTTCCAGGTATGTTTAACTTTTACTTCTTCACCAGATCCATATGGGCCAATCCATCCACTATCGCTTCCGTCATCCCAATCAATGAAACAATAAATATCTTCATCGATAAGCGGGTTTGTGGCAGAGATTGTATATTCATATTCTTGTCCTGCCTTCCCATTCGACTCACCTGTGATTGAAGGTTTTTCTGGTCCAGGGGCATAGGTAAAATAGATGTCTCCTGATGTCCCATCGTCTCGGTAGTTATGGGCAGTTGTTCCAGCATTGTTTTCTCCGGTATTGTCCCCGCCATAATCTTCATGTACACTGTTAACATCAAGACCTGCGTTATCATAGAGATAATTGTGCGAGAGATAGTTACTAGATGATCCATCGCTTCGTCCAAAATTGATTCCATGTTGTGTGTTTGAAACAATTATATTGTGTGAGATTGTATTGTGATTTCCCCCTATGTAAAGTCCAAAACCGTTGTTTTCGTGGATATTGTTGTTTTCAATGGTGAGGAAATTTGAGCTTTTACACCGAAGCGCAACCCCGCCTCTACATGTGTCGGTAACACCTGCACCATTACCATTTTCATATATGTCATTATTTGATAGAGTAACATGATCAGTTTGTTTTTTACACCAGAACCCTGCTTTTGCGTTATGGTGGATTTCATTTCCAGATATTAGGTTAAGATCCTGACCACTGTCTCCTCCAAAGATAAAAATACCGTTACCACCGGCTTCGCAACCCATACCTGTTCCTTCGTTGTAGTATATTTCATTGTCAATGATGTTAACTTGTTTGCATAAAACAAGGTGGATTCCATGGGTGGTGCATTCACTTGTGGAACCTGACATGTCATCAAGTCCATTATCGTGGATTTTACAGTTTTCTATTCTCGTATTCTCAACATTGTTCTGGCCGATTCCATGGAGGTATATACCAGTTGCAAAGTTTTCAATCTCAAGATTTTTTATGACAATGTTATCATATCCACTGTCGAGAATACCGTGACCTGCGGTATCAACGGCAGGATCTGTTGCGGTAATCCATTCACAGGAAGCTACATCTTTACTGCCTGTAATTTTGTAACCTGCACCGTCCAATGTAATACCATCTGCTGCAATGATAAATCCATGGCCTGTTGAAAACGTAATATCTGAAGTTAATGTATAATCTTCTGTCAAAGTGATGGCATCCTGAAGTGTTTCTACAGCGGTGGAGTTAATAGTGGTAGATTGCGTCTGAGCAAAAGTGGAAATGCTACCACAGGTAATCAACAGCACAGTTACAACTGCTATGTGAGCAGTGAGTTTCTTTCTTCTATTA
>JAUWOO010000051.1 GCA_030612095.1 Thermoplasmatota archaeon
GGTTCGGCGTAATGCAGTTCTCTATATGGAACATCAATTATTATATGTCCGGCAGGTATGTTAAGTATTTCTTCTATCTCTTTTTCCTTTTCTCTTCTCGATTCTACGTTTTCTAGATTCTTGACAATATCGATATTCTGCTCGTTTAAATCAGGGAAAGATGCGGAGTAAGCTTGTTTAAACAGTTTTCTATATTTTAGACATGTGACAATTTTATATTGAAATGCCCCCATTCTTTTCATGTCACTCACAAGTTCTGCGTCAGTCATCTTAAAAAAATCGAAAGGATTTGCACAATGTATCATTTCAATGGCCTTAGAAAGCATCAGTTCTGCAATACGAACTGTTTTATGAAAGTATACGGAGGAATACATAAGGGCTCGTGCCATCAAAATACTCTCTACGACCCCAACGCCTTTTCTTCTAACTGCTAGTTTGCCACTGTTGATAGTCAGCGTCTGTAAATAACGTTCTATGTCTATTATTCCATAGGCAACGCCAGTATAATAGGCATCACGGATAAGATAATCCAATTGATCTACATCGATAGCACTATTCAAAATCTGACCTAGATATTGCTTTTTATGTGATTTCCCTTTAATAATATCAACAACATCCTTTTGGTTTATGCTATTCCTATTCAGTATTTCGTGGACGCCCGGGGATGTTATAAATTCTTTTTCATCAGAACGAAAAATGTCGTAGTCTCCAAGAATGAGTTTCTCTGTTAGATCTACATGATCTGCATCAAGAGTATTTCTAAGAATGGATTCTAATGTGTGGGAAAAAGGGCCATGGCCGATATCATGTAACAAAGCTGCACAGGTAATAAGCTCTGTATCATTTTTATCTAGTTCCAATAGATTTGCGGCTTTAAAAGCTATATTGTATGTTCCAAGAGAATGTTCTAACCTGGTGTGATGTGCTCCGGGGAAAACTAGATGTGCAAGGCCAAGCTGTTTAATATTGTACAAACGTTGAAGTTCTGGAGTTTCCAACAAGTCAATGATTAATCCTTCAATTTTTATATCTCCATGAATCGAGTCTCTTATTACCTTATGTTCATAAACCATTTTATCAAACATTCCTGCTCCTTCTAACTGATACTACTAATCTAAAGAATATCTGGGTAAACGTACGGAAGGCTGAAATAATTTTTTTATCGGTGTTGAAGTCTACACTTCTTGTAGCAGAAACGGTCCCAAACACTTGATTTTCTCTTCATAAGAATCAGGATATAAAAACCGTTCGGCAGCAGTAACACTACTCAATATTGAATTTCCATCTTGTGGTGTAAAGCAAAACCCAATCACTTCATTTTCATTTAAGACATGTATTGTTGGAAGAACTATAACTGTTTGATTCAGTAATCTTCCATAATGGCCGTGTTCCCTTCCAAATGAAAAGACTAAATTGGATGCCTTTTTGTAGGTAACTGAAACGCGAGGATTGTCTATAAACATCTGTGTGGCTTTTTCTTTCGTTATCTTTTTATCAAGTTTTACGTCGTACCATATGCAATGCATATATTGTGTGTTTAGCTTTAAGGCACTTGAAAAGACATTCAATTCAATATCTAATGTTTTGTATAGCTGATGTACATCTACAGCATGATGCGTTCCCATTTTTTCATCTTTATGTATGCCAACCTCCGGAGATGGCACAAAGCCCTTCACCTGACTAATATCATTTGATCGTCTAATGCAAAGGAATTTTCCTTCCTTAAGATGATTCTTTTTATTTTCTATTGCAAGGGTTTCTATGATAACGGCGATATTGTGTGTATTACAGCTTACAATATGGATAAATTGGTCCTTTGGAGTAATGACTGAGTCATTAATGCCTACAGCATACATCTTCCCAAAACCAAATTCAGACCCCTGTGCTAGGAAACCTTTCACTTTATCTTTGTATTTTCTATAGTATTTCTCTTTATTCATCAGCCCCGTGCCTTTTGGCGTACAGTCGATGACAACCGAAGCTCGTTTTATCGCCTCCTCTGCATTGTATACTGGATCTATACCAAGATCTTGGAAATCATTTATTTTTCCTTCTCCTACGGCAAGATTTGCTCCCTTTTTCACTAAGCCTTTGACTTTAGGCCTATCTGTTAACACCGGACTATGTTTGTAAAAGGTTATTTCATCTATGCCTAGATCATCTTTTGCGTCGCAAAGCAATCCAATCAACGGTTCCCCTATGGTTCCTGTTCCCACTACATGAACAATATTTTCGTCTGCCATTTTTTCGCCTCCCCATTTAGAGCAATCTTGTAATCGACATGTACCATTTAATTGTTGTTATTTTCTACAAGAAAATGGTTGATGGAATGATTTAAGAAGGGGAAGTTGTTTCACCTATTTCATGGCATTACCTTTAGATGTACTGGAGAAATCAGTGAATCAGAAGTTATCTCTTCTTTTGAAGGATGGGCGGAGTATAGACGGAAAACTTTCCGGTTATGATGAATATATGAACATGGTATTAGTCGACGTTGAAGAAACACACGGTGAAAATAAAAGGCGACTTGGTACCATAATCCTTAGGGGAAATAATGTTGTAAGTATATCGCTGTCATAATCGAAAACAATATATATGTGTTACTCATATGTCCTTAGTGGAAGGAATCGGGCTGGTAGTTTTGTTAGAGTGCATCCCATCCCCTCCTAGTGAGGCCAGCCAATCCTTCCCTTTTTGTTACGGTTTTTAAAGAAAGTTTAAGTATAGATTTCCAATACTATGAAATGGTTTTTATGGAGAGAACTACTGAAGCTATGAGGGGTAATGACTTAAGATGCAAGGGGTGGAGACAGGAAGCTATTTTACGAATGTTGGAGAATAATCTAGAGAATGCAGAGATACCAGAGGAGTTGATTATCTATGGCGGTACTGGTAAAGCAGCGCGTAATTGGGAATGCTATGATGAGATTGTAGAAATCCTCAAAAATCTTGAAGATGACGAAACGATGGTTATTCAATCCGGCAAACCTGTAGCAGTTTTTAAAACCTGGAAAAATTCACCTAGAGTACTCATGGCCAATTCTAATATAGTACCTCACTGGAGTACATGGGAAAAGTTCCATGAATTGGAGGAACTTGGACTTATTATGTATGGCCAGATGACTGCAGGCTCATGGTGTTATATCGGTACTCAGGGTATCATTCAGGGAACTTATGAGACATTTGCTGCTCTTGCGAAAAAACATTTTAACAGTGATTTAAAAGGTAAGATTGTTCTTACTGGAGGCGTTGGTGGTATGGGTGGCGCTCAACTTCTTGCAGTGAAAATGGACAAAGGTGTTTGTATTGCTGTTGAATGTGACGAGCAGAGAATTGACCGTAGAGTAAAGGCTGGGTTTTGTGACATAAAAGTAAAGGATATGGATGAAGCAGTGGAAATGGCGATGTCTGCAAAAAAAGACGGAAAAGCTCTTTCAATTGGTCTTTTGGGCAACTGTGCAGATATTCTTCCTAAGCTAGTTAGGGATGGATTTAAACCGGATGTGGTAACAGATCAGACATCTGCGCATGACGAACTTAATGGATACGTTCCTGCTGGTTATTATGGGGATTCTTTAAAGGATATATTAAAACTTAGAAAAGAAAATCCAGATGAATATATTAAGCAGTCGATGGTAAGTATGAAAAACCATTGCAGGGCTATGCTAGATTTCAAGAAAAATGGTTCAGTTGTTTTTGATTATGGCAATAATCTCCGCGGACAGGCTGAAAAAGCTGGACTGAAGAATGCTTTTGATTATCCGGGTTTTGTTCCTGCTTATATACGACCCATGCTTTGTGTAGGTAGAGGGCCGTTTAGGTGGCTTGCATTATCTGGTGATCCTGATGATATTTTGAAAACTGATAAATTAGTTATCAAGATGTTTCCAAAAGATGATGTCCTGTCTAATTGGATTGCGTTGGCGGAAAAATATCTTCCTTGGGAGGGGCTTCCTTCCAGGGTCTGTTGGCTTGGTTATGGTGATAGAGAAAAACTTGCTCTTGCTATGAATAAGATGGTTAGAGATGGCAAGATAAGTCCTGTTGCGATAACAAGGGATCATTTGGATAGTGGCAGTGTTGCATCTCCTTATAGGGAAACCGAGAGTATGAAAGACGGCAGTGATGCTGTTGCTGATTGGCCACTACTTAATGCTTTGTTGAATTGTGCAGCTGGGGCAGATAGTGTACAGATTCACAATGGCGGGGGTGTGGGCATAGGCCTTTCCACACATGCCGGTATGGTAGTTGTTTGTGATGGGACAAAAGAGACTGATGAACGCATAAAACGTGTGTTTAAAACGGATCCAGGTATGGGTGTGGTTAGACATGCTGATGCAGGTTATAAGGAAGCCATTGATGTTGTAAATAAAACCGATATCTGTTCCCCAATGATAAAAAATAAGGTGCAATAACTATGTTGCATACTAAAAAATGGAGCTATTATTCGATCTGTTGAATAAGTAATGGGCATGTTGAATGAAGAAATACCTAACTAAAACTTAAAGTAGAACCTGTTTTTTTAGGGTAATTGATTCATATGAGTTTAGGAGCAAATTTAGCAGAGTTTTTCAACAACCTATTGGGGGAAGTTGGAATTGACACTAGTCCATTGGTTGGAGAAATTGTCGTTTCAATAATGATATTTGCAATATCAATTATTTTGGGATGTATCGTATATCGTATTTTTGAGAGGTATTTTACAAAGTGGGCAGAAAAAACAAAGACAAACTTGGATGACGAAATACTTGCCAATATTAAGAAGCCTATATATTTTTTTGTTATATTGGTTGGGGCATATTACGGCCTGGAATTTCTCAGTATTCTTGAACCTTATTCTACAGAGATAGCATTTACCTTTTCGATAGTTGAGATTTTATTAATCGCATTCATCATAACGCGAGTTGTCAATGTTGTTATTACATGGTATGGTGAGAAAAGAGCCAAGAAACAAATGAGTGAACACATTCTCTTTGTGTTAAAGAAGATAATAAATGCTGTTGTCTATCTGTTCGCATTTTTAGTGATTTTAGCTGTACTTAAAATCGATCTTTCTGGAATTGTAGTGGGTCTGGGGGTTGGTGGTATAGCTATTGCATTTGCCTTACAAAATGTTCTTGGCGATGCGTTTAGTGCATTCTCCATATATTTTGACAAGCCATTTGAGATTGGAGATTATATTGTTGTAGGGGATCATTCTGGAACAGTTAAAAAAATTGGGATGAAGTCCACTCGGATACAGCTTCTTCAGGGTGAAGAGCTTGTTTTAGCTAATTCGGTATTAACTAATACAAGCGTGAGAAATTTCAAGAAATTGAAGAAACGAAGAATTGTATTTAATTTTGGTGTGATCTACAGTACTCCTTCAGAAAAACTGAAAAAAATACCTGATATGGTACGGAAAATTGTTGATGGTAATGAACTTGCTAAGGTCGACAGAATACATTTCAAAGAATTTGGAGATTTTAGTCTTAATTTTGAAGTTGTTTATTACATGAATAGCAAAGAATATGCTAAATATATGGACACACAGCAGGAAATCAATTTTGCAATAAAAGAGGCATTTGAGAAAGAAGGCATAGAAATGGCATTCCCAACTCAAACAATCTTTCTAAACAAGGAGAACTAAAAAAGATTTAACCGTAAATAATCTTTATAAGAAAGCTTCTTATTACGCCCAGGGTGGATATTATTGTAGCCCCGTTGTGTAGCGGTTAGCATAAGAGACTCTGGATCTCTAGGCACCAGTTCGAATCTGGTCGGGGCTGTACTCCTCTCTCGAAGGGTTTCCATGTGAAACGTAGGTTTTTAGTCTTTGTTTCGATTTTTCAGCGTATTTTCCTCGACGGTCTTTGTCTTTAAGGATACGCTTAAACCAATCGTAATTGTGTCTTTGTGAATATTTCTTGGCTCTTGCTGTATATCTTTCTGTGTTTTTCCGTCTACTATGATCCGGTAAAGTAAAGTGACATTACGATATGAAAAAATCTTTATAGCCCCTCATATATATTTATGTAAGAAATATTTCATATGTATATGTAAATGTGTTCATAGTGAGTATGTGATAAAATGAGTAAACAGACATGCGTTGGCAGATTCATTAAAAAATCGCTAAAAGAATTGATGTGAAAGATATTCCCATTAATATCATTTAGGAAATTTAAATCATAATAATGCACATAATATGTTTGGGGGTAAAAGATATGAGCCATAATTTGTTTAAAGAAGGCCTGGTTTTGGGAGTAATATTATTGTTTATTGGGGTATCAGTTGCTCCAAGTATGACAGCAATCAACTATAACTCTCCAGTACAAACAAAACTCCAACGTTTCATGAAGACAGGGAGTATTGTTTCAAGATATCAACCGTTCATCCAAAAGCATTTTTGTGATTTGCCGTATCATGGTTTTACTGCAGAGGACATCACATTTAAAGATGCATGTTATAACGGCAATGGTAGCGAATTTTGGCGACCTTTTGAATGGTGGTATTTCGATGCTGTGTTTGATAATAATTATAGTGTGCAATTTTCCATCAATCAGGCTTGCATTGAAGGTATAGGCATAATTGTGCCATTGTTAAACATTTACAAGGATGGTGAATTGTTAGTACACAACGAAAAATTTCTGCTACCGGGGGAATTTGCCGCTTCCAAGGAGGAACCTCTTATCATCCTTTCAGGACAACAGATAATGCAAGGATACGTTGACAAATTGGGAAACTGGATTTTTGATATTTCATTACAAATGGAAGATTGCGCCATAGATCTTCGGTTTGCAAGTATAACACAAGGATGGAAATCTAAAATTCTTGATATGTGGTGGTGGGGCGTCATTCAACCCAATGCATATGTAGATGGAACTATTTGCGTTCATAATGAAACAATCCTGGTTAAAGGAACCGGATACCAGGAACATGTTTGGGATGGAACCATTCCAGTCGTGTGGGGATGGTTTTGGGGGAAATTTGTTGGTGAAAACATAAGTATCATATGGACTGACATTTTTAAAAATCCTTGGACTCAATATGTAATGATGGTTTTAAATCAGGCCAATGGAGGTTATACTAACATTCCTTACGAAAAAATCCAGTTTTCTATGACAAATTATACATTTAATGATGGTTGGTTGATACCAACATCATTTCTCTTCAAGGTTGAAGATGATCCAATTCGGATAGATATCAAAGCAGATACCGTTAATATTGTACATCAAACCTCATTTGTTTCATTCAATTATTGGAGATATCATGTGCATGTTAAAGGGACGATATCCTTTAATTCGACAACTGAAAATATCGATAATGTGCAAATTATGGATCTTATAAGATTCTGGTAAAAATCGCTAACTGTTGGAAAAGAGGAAATTCTATAAATGCCATGTCATCAGGTAATCTAGAGCCTGTAAAGTAAACAAACAACGGTAACCTTGTCATTCCTTAGAAAAATGTTGCCGATGCCCCTTGATTTTAAAAATACGAAAAAGATTTATAGCTCTTCACTCATACCTATGTAAAAAAATGTTCATATGTATGTATAGATATATTCGTAGCGAATATGTGATAAAATGAAAGTACTAGCTGAAATTATGCCTAAAACAATTGGAAATCTTGCTAACAACATAAAAGAAGAAACGGCATTGCTGGATTTTCTTTACCGGGACACTTTATTGTCAACGGGGAATAAAAAAGTATTAAGAAAAAGGGGAAGTGATAGAATAAAAGAGGAGATAAAAGAGATATTGGGGCTAAATGTGGGAACCAAGGAATCGAGAGAAGAAACAGAAGAAGAGTTAAGGGGAGATGCTTATGAGGAAGCACTCCGTAAAGCCAAAAAAGTTATGGCTGAACTGAACTCAACGAAAATTCGGTAAAAAACTAAGAATAGGGAAAGCAGAAATGATGATCGGTAATACCTTCTTCACCGGCACCTAATATTTCTGCTTTCCTTCTTAACCCATTTTGAATATCTCCCAATGTGAAAAAATCTTTATACAAAACCTTAATATTTATATATGTAATAAACATTTCATATGTATGTATAGATATATTCATAGCGAATATGTGATAAAATGAAAAGCCCGACAGAGCTTATATCTAAAACTATTCAAAATCTTGTAATTAATCCTGCATCAAGGCTAGCATTGGAAACAAGCAATAAGTTTGTTTATACACGAGCTGACCGTGAAATGCCAAAAAACGATGGCGTAATGATAGTACTTACGGCATCAGACATCGAGATGAGTGATTTTAATCTCAACCCATTCATTGCGTTTTCTGGTGGGTTTCCTAAATCCCTTGTGCAAAAAAAACTCTATCCGCCTCTGCCCTCTAACTTAGATGGTACGGCAAAGTTTGCACCTTACGGGCTGAGGAAAGTTGAATCATTGTTAATCCAAGAGTTTGGGGAAGAAAATGTGGTTACTGTACATCCTAGCAATCTCCATCGTTTCATCGGCCCTAAAACAAAATTTGTCGCCATTTCCACAATGGACCCACTGGGCATAGGCTTTGTGAGCAGAACCTACACCGGCATCCTAGGTATGAATGGAAAACCGGCCACGTTGGTAGAATTTGAAAAATTGCTTTCAAATCCTGCACTTAGGAGATATGGGGCTAAAATCATGGTTGGCGGCTCAGGTTCCTGGCAAATTTCAACTGCCAATAGGCAGGACCAGCTTGGCATAGACACAATTTTGATTGGGCAGGCAGAGCATTCCATTATACAAATCTTCAGAAAAGCGTTAGATGGTGGAAAACTCGAAAAAGTAATCACAATGCAAATACCCAAGGGTAAGGAAGTTCCTGTCATAAAAAAACCCTCAATATATGGAACAGTTGAGATAATGCGTGGTTGTGGTAGAGGATGTGCATTCTGCTCACCTACACTTCGCCAGCGATACTCATTCCCTATGGAACATATCCTAAAAGAAGTTAAGCTGAATGCAAAAAGTGGAACAAGGGCAATACTCCTGCAGACAGATGATGTCTTTCTATATAAATCAAAATCAAAGTTCATTCCAAACAGAGAAGCAATCATCAAATTAATCCAGAGTGTAAATAAAGTCGAAGATATTGATTATATACAGATTGCCCATGCATCACTTGCCCCTGCTGTTTACGATAGGAAAATTGTAGAAGAAATAGCCCCAATACTTGTGGAGAAATCGTTATGGAGTTGTAAGGGCAATCCTTGTGCTTCCATCGAGGTTGGAATAGAAACAGGCAGTGCACGATTAATGAAAAAGTATATGGCAGGAAAGATGCTGCCTTATAAGCCTGGGCAATGGCAAGATGTTGTTGTCCAATCACTGGAGATTCTGAATGATAACAATGTCTATCCGTTAGCAACCTTGATTTTAGGTTTACCTGGAGAACAGGAGGAAGATATACTTGCTACCATTGAACTTCTAGATAGGCTTAGCGGCACTAAGATCTTCTATGTTCCGCTTCTCTTCACCTCAGAGGAAGAATCTATTTTGAAAAAGCAGAAACATAAGGATCTTGAAAATCTCGATGATTTACAATGGGAGATCCTTTCGGGATGCTGGAGACACAATGTAAGTACATGGAGGCCGGAAATAAATAAAACTATCCTCGTCGGTAGTACACTATTGTATCCTTACCTTAGGTTAAAGCATGGCAGGAAAATCTTTAAGCCTTTTATGAGATTTTCTGGACTGGAGGAACTGATTTTAAGTGAGAAAGTTGGAGTTGAATGTCAACCCGAATATTGTACTCATGCTCTTGATTGTATAAATGATGAGATAGTGGGAAAATAATAGTAGTTTGATAAAGGGCAGTTGAAATGTTATTCAAAAGAATTTTGTTGGTAAAACCAAAGGGAAGAAAGGGCTTAGGTTTTTCAGCAGATGTAATCTCATTAGGTTTAGAATACGTCGGACCACATATTTTGGAAGATAAATCAATGGTGATAAAATGACTGATGTCAGTAAAATAGTTAATAAAACTAAAGGACTCTGGGAAACATATTCCCTAATACGAAAACTTTCTTCTATAGATGGTCCAGATGCGGACAATGAGTTGCTGGATTGTGTAATGTATAATTCTAAAACACTGCCTCCTTTGGGAAAGGAATATTGGTGGTTTCTTTTCTTTGACCAGAATGGGGGAAAACCCATGCAATTGATGTTCCTGATATTCAGAAAACATGGAAAGAAACTGTTGTTCAACGATAAAGAAATGGCATTGAGTGAACTGGGAGAAAATAAATTCCAGGCTGTCACTGCCGGCTGGGTATATGATGGAAAACAGTTTCATGACTTAGGAGATACGAATACTATCACGGAAATCCAGGATAAAAAGATAGTTACTGATATCTCAGGTCAGGAGATGGTGCTTAGCGGCAGTTTTCCAGATTATCGGCTAAAGGTGGGGAATACTATTGATTTGAATATCAAAAAAGCAAATTATGTTGAGGATAGGGATGCATGTGGTGTGTTCTTGCCACCGTTTGGTATGGGTTGGGTGGATATTTTCTTAAAAGCTGATGGCGTTGTGATGGAAAAGGAATTCAAGGGGGCGGCACACCTACAAAAGGTAACTGGTGTTACAATATTCGGTCCGTTTCATTGGGGAAGAATTGTTTTTCAAAACGGTTCTTCAACCTCATTTTTTTGCCTTAAAACTGGAAAAAATTCAAAAAGATTTTTTCGCAAATTCATAGCCTTTTATGATACAGAAGACAATAATATTATCCAGTTCAATAAGCCAAAGCTGAAAATATCAAAAAGAGAGGGCGATACACTATGGGTTATTGAGGGGAAAGACAATGATAAAGAGTTTAGGATGGTATTAGAAACCCATGCTAAAAAACAATTTACTATGAAAGGTGGAGGTTCACAGGTTTATAATGAATATGTTGTCACGCCTAAAGAATTTAATCTGAAAACCAAGGACCGGGTAATTACCTTGGATGATTTGGGTGAAGGCGTAGGAACATTTGAGGATGCATACTGGTAAAGTCATTAAAAAATGCAGCCTATGAGGTAAAAGAAATAATAAAGCTTTTAACAATATGGGGTATCATACCTGAGCCAATACGTGTGGCTCATTTAATAGCATCGGGTGTTACAAGAGGTGAATCATATAGGAAAGCCTAAGGCAAAAGTGGATAGGGAAA
>JAUWOO010000117.1 GCA_030612095.1 Thermoplasmatota archaeon
CTCAAGCATCTCCTGAACAGAAAAACCACGATCTGGAAAACGAGAATCAAAATGATTTAAAATACCAAGTAGGGCCATCGCATCGGTAGATCGTTTTCTACAGTTGATGTGAACATATTCGATAATCTTTCCCTGCTTACGCGCAATATTTACTATGGATTTGCAGAATTTCTTTGCGATGACTGTTTTTCCAGTGCCAACAGGCCCTTTTATAACAACATTTTGAGAAATACATGATAGCGCGGGTTTGAACATCTGGGCAAGAAAACGGAGTTGTTCATCTCTATGTGGAAGTTCCTCTGGTATATAGTCAAAATCAAGTGCATTCATATCCTTTACAACAGATGATGAAAGCATCTCATCTTCGATAACATCTCTCATTAACACCCGTATTGACTTGTCTTTCATAAAACTTTCACCTCAAAATTATACTTTCTCTTAAATTATTCTAGAATAAATGTTATAGGCTACAAAACCATATGATTTTTTCAATGAGTGATTTCTTTACTTCCAAAGAGTCTCTAGAATTTCTAAAAAATAGATTCAGAGAGTACTATGAGACAATAGATATTGAACTACCCGATCGTTTTGGAAGAAGAGAATTTGCATTTGTCCTTTTTGGCGGAAAGGGGATGTTAAGACATCTTTCCTTTGACAAAAAAATAAACTTTAAAATTTTTTTAAAAGAAAGAGTTCCCGCCCATACATATTATTCTACTGCGTATTATCAGGAACCCGGTGCACCAACCATGCAGGAAAAAAACTGGATGGGTGCAGAACTCATTTTTGATTTGGATTCAGATCATCTAGCTAATGCGGAAAAGTACAGTTATACTGAGCAACTGGAACTGGTGAAAAAGGAATTCTACAAATTAGTTGATGATTTTTTACTTAATGATTTTGGTTTTGATGAAAAAAACCTGGACCTTTATTTCAGCGGAGGTAGGGGCTATCATTGTCACGTTAAAGACAAAACTATCTTTGATTTAGATAGTAATGAACGAAGGGAAATTGTGGATTACATCACGGGACGAGACTTAAAAGATTCTTTGATTTTTCGCGAACGAGTAACAGGTATAAAACAATACGGTTCGAGGAGATATCCAAGTGGAAAAAGCCTTAAAATGCCCACCCCTGATGCATCGGGTTGGAGGGGAAGAATAAGTAGAGGCATAATTGATATTGTAGATGAGATAATGAAAAGCGAAGATCCCATGAAGAAACTGGAGGAATATGGAGTAAAAAAAACTGATGCTGAAAGACTCTTGGATGATCTCTCTGAAGAAAGAGTGAAAAGAATTAGGGAAGGCAACCTAGATCAGTCAAAAACCATTAGGAAATTTTTTCTTAATACTGCTTTGAGAAAGACGGCTGTCTCTATGAGTGCAGGAGAGACTGACGAACCTGTAACTTGTGATATTAAACGTCTTATTAGGCTGCCGTCATCCCTGCATGCAAAGACAGGTCTAAAGGTAACAAAGACAACCTTGGATGGTTTAGGAGATTTTGATCCACTGAGGGATGCTGTTGTTTTCCCAGATGACTCAGTAAAAGTCGAGCTAAATGGGTCCGTTCATATGAAAATGAACGGGGAAGAATTCAATCTTGTAGCAGGGGAAGAAGAGTTGCCTACCTATTTGGCGGTTTTTTTAATCGGAAGAAAACTAGCAAACATCATTTGATTTTTTAATGTTATAGAAACTGCTGTGTAGACTCAAGTCATTCTGTTTTTGCTGATAAAAAGTCAATAACTATCTTATTGATGATATCTGGCATTTCAAAATGCATTCCATGTTCGGCATGTTCTATTTTTCTCAGTTTCGACCTCGATATTTCTTCCGCTAGTATATCTGAGCATTCCGGCACCACAAGTTTGTCTTCCATACCTGTTATTATAAGCGTTTCTGCTTTTATCAGGTTTAATCTATCAATAGTATTGTGTGTATAAACAGCTCCAGTCTGTTTCAAAAACGTTTCTACATATGTGAGTTTAGAAAGATATTTCCGCAGTGTTTCTTCTATTAATTTCTTATTTTCCAAGAGGAATTCTTCAGAAAATATTTGCTGAAGGAGATAGCTGAATAGTTTTTCAAAAACAAGTCTGTGTGGATTTATCCCGAATATGTCCAGAGCATTATATCCTATAATGTCTTTCACGCCTTTCATGATGATTTCTACCATGTTTTGCGGTTTGGCAAATGTTGAACATAACACAAGTTTATCAACCATATTGGGGTAATTGATTGCTATTTCTTGTGCTATCATTCCACCCATGGAGGTACCTACGATATGTGACTTTTCGATATTAAGATACTTTAGTAACTCGACTGCATCATCAGCCATCATCCTTGTACTGTATGGAGCAATGCTTCCAGTGCTTTTACCAATGCCCCTATTGTCAAAAACTATAACCTTGAAAAGTTCTTGAAACTCGGGTACTTGGTAAATCCAGCACATGTTATCTACGCCGAGACCAGCAATAAAAAGCAGTGGCTGTCCATCTCCAACGATATGGTAATTAATTTCTACATTGTTAATTTTTGCAAATGGCATGTTTTTTTCACCTTTGTAATTTTACATGTTACTGGATTATAGTGAGGGTAAATATTGCAGTTGTATTTTTATTTTTGCTGATGGGGTTTTTGTTAAATATGCATTTATTGGATGTTTTATCTTTCCACTCAAAATTTATTTAACATATCTAGTGATATACTATATGAGAAATAAATGAATGCCGATGAAATAAACTATAAAACTCTTAGAAGAATCCAAGAAATGGAAAAAAAATCACCGAGTTTAACAAGAATAGAACCCAATTTTTACAATGATTTGTCAAAGTATTTAGAAAATTTGAATGATCGGCTTGGAAAAGAATCATCACCTCAGAAACAAATGCTTCTAAAAGTCGAGATACGGGACACAAATAAAATTGTAACAAGTATTTATGAAATGCGTGAGAAAAAGATTTTACTGGCGACAATTTCAAAGGCCCGCGGGGGGAATCCCAATCTAAAGAATCTTGTTGATGTAGAAAAGGATTTGTTTGAATCAACCTTAGAGTTAATGACACAAATGCGTAAGCAAGTTTTGGAAAAAAAATCGAAAGGAAGCACTGAAAAAGAGAAAACTGTTGAGCCCAAGAAAGAAGACAAGAAAAATGGGGGACAAGAAAACTCTAAACCTGTGGTAAGAGTAACCAAAAGCATACCTAAGTTTATTGGAACTGATATGAAGGAATATAATCTCAGGGGGGGTGATGTATTATCTCTACCTGCCGATATGAGGGATATGTTGTTGAAAAGAGGCGTGGTAAAAGAGATAAAACAGCAGTAGTCTCAAATGCAAAAATATACCTGAGAACTTATAGTTTTGGAAAAGCAATAATTTGAAATTATTTAAATAAACATTTCGTTTGCCTGTACCCTACAATGTCAGAACAGATTGCAAAAAAAGACACATTCGCAAAAAAATATTTCTTCATAATAATTGGAATGCCTATTGTCTTCTGGGCACTTGTATTCCCATTCATTAAAATTGCGTTAGAAGAACTCTCGCCAGTAAATCTTACAATTATGCGTCTTTTAGTAGTCTGTATCATTTTTCTTATTCTACTAATTGTAAAACCTAATAAGTTCTCAAAAATTCAAAAAAAGGACATTATTCCTATTTTTCTTGTAGGATTTCTGGGGATTATAGTATATCATTTCGGACTTAATTATGGTGAAAAATACATTTCAGCAAGTGCTGCAAGTGTAATTATTGCCACTATCCCAATATTTGTTGTCATTTTGGCAGCAATATTCTTAAAAGAAAAAATCACACTAAAAATAGTTTTAGGGGTCCTTCTTTCTCTTGTTGGGGTAGTTGTTATCTCTACGGTTGGCAGATCAGATGATCTTTTTGAGATAAGATACATATCTGGTGCTTTGGCAGTTCTTCTAGCAGCAGTACTGGGGGCAGGTTATACTGTTGCCGGTAAAAAAATGCTTCAAAGATACTCAGCACTCTCGCTAACCGTTTATGTATGTTTACTTGGTAGTCTTGGGTTAATTCCTTTTATTAGTAACTCACTCTTTGAAGAAGTAGCGGCAATGTCACTTACTGGTTGGGGTGTTGTAATATTTCTTGGAGTATTTCCAACGGTCATTGGATATGTTTTATGGTATGTGGCGCTCGAGATTAAAAGCGCTTCAGAGATCAGTGTTTATCTTTATTTTGTCCCGGTATTATCAACAATAATCAGTTACATTCTATTTAGAGAGGCAATCACCTGGTTGTTTGTCTTTGGTGGGGCACTTGTTATTCTTGGCTTGCATGTGGTAAATAAACAAAGTAGTAAAACCTGCTAATATGTTTTCAAACCAAGTTTATTCCAAATAATTTT
The DNA here is from genome assembly GCA_030612095.1 of Thermoplasmatota archaeon. Classification (GTDB taxonomy): domain Archaea; phylum Thermoplasmatota; class E2; order DHVEG-1; family DHVEG-1; genus JAUWWG01. The sequence goes on from JAUWOO010000117.1 coordinate 4,385, forward strand.
AATCCCTCCATTAAAAACATTAAGGAGAATATTAATAGTAATATTCCCAAAAATTTAATCGTATAAACATATATGTTACTTTTTAAGAAAGAGCGAGATTTTTCAACTACTGTCGCTATAAATATTTTTGATCCCACTAAAAATACATAGAATCCTAGTATAAATGACGCTGCGGAAAAAAGACTAATGCCCAATGCTTTTAATACAGTTGGTGCACCTATAATAAACCAAAATATATAAGGGTGGGGACTTAGAAAATTGGCTATGATCCCTCTTTTTAGTGATTGTGGTTTTACATCTTGGATATTGAGTTCAATACTCTTTGTGAAGATATTTTCATAAGCCAGATATCCGATAAATATTGCACCAAGTATTGAAATGGAACCTAAAATCGGGTCAAAATTAGACATTTTTGATAAAATTAGTAGAGTTACCAAAACTATGGGTAAATCTGTAATGATGGGGGCAATTGCAACTTTTATTCCTTCTTTTCTGTTGTGTTTTAATGTTTCGGAAATAACTAATGTCAATAATGGTCCAGGAGATACCCCCAGTGTTAATCCAAAGATGATCCCGGAGAGTAAAAAAGTAAATTCCTCAAGCATACATTATGATTAAAATTAAAGTGACATATAATCTTATGGATAAACAGACGACATCTTAGTGTGTAAAACTTGCCTTTCAAGGCAAGAACACGGATAATACAAAAGATTAAGTGAGCAATTTACATAGTGGGGATAGGATGAAGGTATGCCACACATTTTCTTTCCGGGTTGAAAAGCCCAATAAGAAAAAAAGTCTTGATTTGGATCAGACCATGCGTTAATACCGACGTTGTGTCAATTTCTATCTTCATGAAATTGCTAAAGGAACAAAGAAGGAGGATATTTACAAGCAAGCAAGAACTATTTTTAATCTTCCAAGTGCATTGGTTCAAACGGCTAGAGATTTTGCCCAGGAGCAAT
>JAUWOO010000137.1 GCA_030612095.1 Thermoplasmatota archaeon
TCTGTCACAGTTTCAAATTTAGTTTCCATAGGCGATATGAACGGTTTTTCTACATCTAAACTTGAAGGCAGTGGTGCTATGGTTTTATGATCATCTGAAATTTTTTCTAGGGGTTTTTTCTTTTCAAAGAATGCATGTCTCTTAATTTTAGTTGATCTCTTATCAGTCAGTCCCTTATCACTTACATTAATTTCAGATAATCCATCCATAGAATCCTTTTTCTTCTTGCTAAAGAATGTAAGCTTTTTGGATTCCGTTGGTTTCCTATAGGGTTTTTCTTTCTTGATTTTTTTCTTCCAATCTGCATTCTGTTCAGATTCTTGCCCCATAAAATGAATCGGTTTCCGCTCTTTGCGTTTTAGTAAAAACTTATGCTTACCCGGAGCTTTCGATTCGATTTTAGTTGAAAATCGTTTTTGATTTCTATTATCCTCTATTTTGATTTTAGCCTTAACATTTGACAAAACCTCGTCTACCTTGCACTCTATCTTGGAGATATCCTTATACTTGGTAGTGGAAGAAGAATCTTTTTTGTTGCCAACTTTACTCTCTTCCTTCAGGGTAGCTCCCTCCTGATCAAAAACAACTCTATCGATTCACCAACTTCTCGATTATTTAGCATCCACATCCCTTTCTGGACCCCTAATTCATACTATCTAACAATAAATTTCTATCAAGATCAACCGCAATTATTACTAGACCCTATATGCATCTCATCCGTTGGTCATTGATATATTTCACTTGCTATTTATATCTTTCTTTTAACCAATAGGAGGCATATTTTTAGACAAGTTTATAACGAGTTTTTCAATTGTAAAAAATAGTGGGCCTATAAGGTAGTCTGGATATCCTACCGGCCTTCGGAGCCGGTAACTGGGGTTCGAATCCCCATAGGTCCGTACGACTTATCCCCAGTGAAAACTTGAATCAATATTTTACGCGCCCATGTAAAAGTTAACGTTACATCACTCAATTTCTTTTAATACTTTCATTGCTATATCAAGTGCACCATTGTAATTTACGATTTTTACTTCGCTCTCGACCAAAAGTTTTGTTCCCAGTATCTTATCTACGGCATTGTTCACAGATTCATAATCTAGATTTTCTTCAAATTTTTCAAAATCGCGCTTGCATTCTGCACATTTAAACATTTTATCCATACTCATCCCACCGCCATGTTCAAATTTACCACAAATCATACAGATTCTAGGTTCTCCCAATTTCACCTCAACTTTATAATTCGGATGCTTATCCCCCCAAGCATTCTCTGAAAAAGACGCTAATTCTTCTTTAACTGTATTCTTCAGATTCTTTTTATTTAAGATCTGCGCATCCTTCTTTTTATGGGTTTTTCTTCTATAGTGACCCATTTTTCCACCTTCAACTTACAATACTACAATATCTTTTAATTTATAAACCTATTTTCCTGCTCAATTGCAAATTTACAACTTGTAACTTTAAGTAAAAGACAACCTAATTGTAAGTTGAAGGAAACTAGTCCTGTACTAGCCGCCATGTCATTATTTCAATCTGACAATTTTACACAAAACATTTATATATAATTACATGCAAAGTATAGCATAGAGGGATCTGGATGATTTTGTATTATTTTCCCTTCCATCCTTTCCCATCCAACAGCCAGGTTCCTCATCCTCTCTCTATATAACTAAATTTTTTGCATATCATTTTTCTGATTAAAAACTAAAACAACACTAGTGCAATACTGTGTAGAAGAACAAGAACAAAAAAATTAAGAAAAGGTTCCCCTAAGTTTCCGCCTTTCTATCTTTACGTCCGAAGGAGATACAATCATTAGGTTATTCCCAATCCCCGCAATGTCCCCATTAATCTCACCAGTTAACTTCTTTAGATCAGCGGTTATTCTTTTTAGTATTACTTCTTCCTCCGCAATTGGCGAAAAATCAAGAATTAACAAATTTCCACCATATATGTAATCGGTAAACTCTTTCAAATCTTCATATCTCTGAATTTCACCTACCCTGACATGCATCTTAGCAGGTGCTGTTTGATCCCCCGATGAATAAACATACTTCTCAAGATCAACATATCCCTTCACATTACCAGTCTTTTTATCGCCAAAAATCTTATTGACTATTCCCATGAAAATACCACGCTCCTGAATTTAACAATATCCTAAAATATATTTGTCTTTATAAGTATTTGGGCTGGATGTATATGCATTTGGATATGTATCTATTCACATTATTCAATTACAATTGGTAAAGTCATCGATAATCCCCAAACTGTAAAGTTGCTCTCACAAATTTTTGGTGACAAGATTCCATAGCACATCACCAACATAGTGAATAATCTTTACAGATTTACCTTGCTTTTCTGATATCATCTGCTTGCCATCCATAATAGCAATTCCAACAGCAAGTGGTTTATGGTGTTTCTCATCACATATCCAAACTTGATCACCTTCAATGATATTTTCGTCGGCATCAACTATCCCTGGCGACATAACATCTGCACCATTGGTAACGAACTTGATGGCACCCATATCAACCACTACAAAATTCTCCTTTGGTTTATATCTGTACAGACCGTGCAATATAAAAATGATCTTATTTTCATAAATCATAAAACATGGTTCATCATCCACAAATATTATCTTTATTCCTTCGACGTCCCCCGTTTCCACTGATGCTTCCCCATCAAAAAAATCACAAGTAAATGTCTCTTTAAGCTTGTTTTGTATATCTCTTACTTCCTTTCTTTTTAGACGGTGTCTATTTTTTATTTTTGCAGACATACATTTAGGTCATTTCGATATTTACTTTTAATCTTTACCGTACAATTCTTAAATCCACATGGTATCTGGCACACATATTGAAGCCCAAATCCTTATAAATGGGGTGTATATTTCGTGTCCCCTAGGTAATCTCATGGATAAACCACTTAAGGTATTACATGCAAGTCTAAACAAACGAGTGATGGTAGAGCTGCGAAGCGGAAGGGGATACCATGGAACGTTAGATGGATATGATGTTCCACATATGAATCTCGTTCTCAAAAATGTAGATGAAATGGTAAACGGAGAATCACGTGCCAAACATAACACAATTATTGTAAGAGGAGATAATATTATTTACGTATCACCGTAAAGAGGTAATTTGATATGACAAAAGGAACAGCATCTAAAATGGGAGGTAAAAAAACCCACATTGCCTGCAGACGATGTGGCAAGCATGCATTTCATGTGCAAAAAAGAGTATGTGCCTCCTGCGGATTTGGAGAAACAAGCAAACTCAGACGTTACAGCTGGGCTAAAAGCAAGTAAAATGTGATGTTTTCACTTATTATCTTTTTTAGTTTTTCTATAATGATCTAGAGACCAACATCCATTTTTACCCCAAATTGAGCCGTATATTCTTATTTCAACATAGAGGGCTACAACAAGTATGATGGCAAATAAGATAAAACCAAATGGTCTTGGTATGTCTAGTAAAATCTGTAAAAGAACAAACGTATCTAAAAGCATTATAAGAATAATGAAAATACATCTTAAAACCTCTTGAGAAAGTGGCCTCAACATACTTTTTTCAATACTTTCCTTTCTTCTCTTCGAAACTCTTAATAACATACTATCAAAAGCTTCATGTCTTGATTCCCAAACTGACTCACTTCTTTTCTTTTTCATTGTTGACATAATATCATACAATTGGAGATTGTAAGAGTGTATACT
>JAUWOO010000110.1 GCA_030612095.1 Thermoplasmatota archaeon
ATCAACCGATCAGGATGGCAACGTAGTTGCGTGGTCGTGGGACTTTGGAGATGGAAACACATCAACAGAACAAAATCCAAAATATGTATATGCTATGGCTGCAACCTACACTGTGACACTGACCGTTAAGGACGACTATGGAGATACTAGCAGCGAAACAAAAGAGATAGCAATAAAATAATAAAAAATAAAATAAATTTGCAGGATAAACAGTAATCGTATCCTGCACCAATTCTCTCCTTTATATTTTATTTTGTAGGAGTATTATACTAATGTTAGCTCTATGAATACCCACCAATTTTCAAGCTAGGATCTCCAAATAGACTCCACGATTGAACAACCTGTGCATCAACCCATGAGTCCCTCAAATCAATCGTTCCCGATGCATTCCAATCTACAGGATATGTATCCACATACCAAGAAACAGCTGCAGCCCAAGTATCACCAAGCACCTCAACATTGTTCTGCCCATATTGTTTGAAGAACTGTACCTCGAGCTCGTTAATCCCACCTGCAAAGGCACTTTTATCTTCTTTAGTGTGCCCAAGAGCAGTACATCCAATAGTTGCAATAGAACCTCCGCCGATCTTTCGTGTCATTCTCCAACCCCAACATTCGGGGGCCCATTCACTGCGCCAAAACTTTCCCCCTCCTAAGCTGAAAAAATGAAGACCATCCTCCAATACGCCTTTTAATATGTTTAATATCGCTACATCAAACTGGTTGTTGTGACATCCACTTACAACACAAACTGGATACATATATTTGTTTTTCAGTTTATGCATATTCTGAACGGAAAGCCCGTCGACAAATGTTTTATTATTTGGTGGATGATTGCCCCAAGTCCTTGGATTACCATGACCAACAAAATATAAAAAGCCGCATCCCTGATTTACAGCATTTATAACATCAGATTGCCCTGTTAACGTTTCATCTGAAGTGTAAAGTCTAATTGGATTAAATCCAGTCATATTTTCCAAAGCCCGATCTGCATAATACTCCCCCTCGTAACCTTTCCATTTTGGATCCTGATACTCAAGATATGTATCACCAGCAACCACTACCATATCATTAAACCAGGGTCCATCATACACACTTGTCTCATAATCTATAATCTTTCCAACCACTATTTTTACTTCCAGTTTGTTTCTACACGGGAGTCTTCCAACTGCAACATCTGGAGATAAGTCAATATTTATATCATCTGGTTCCTCGCCACAATACCATTCCCCATAATGGCCATCTCTATCTGAATCCCAGCTAGAAAAATCATCATTTTCATCATATATATCAGCATAGTAAAGATCGCTAATGAAATGCGGCTCCCAGCCGTTATCCATACTTACATATCTTACTGGAAAATGCCATAATGGCAGTTGGCCCTTTTTACCGCCAACGAGCAAAACGTATTTAGTTTCCCATTCCTCAATAGCCGATTTTATGAAATATTTGATTTTCTCTGGTTCATCTCTGCCATCTTCCCCAATATCGTTATACACTTCATCCAGTGTAACAAGAATTGTAGAGACCCCAATATTTTCCTTGTGAGATACAAGTAACTCCAATTCCTTCTCAAATTGTACTGGAGACAAAATAAGAAGTTCATATGTTGGTTCATAACCACTAGCCAGCATTTGACAGATGTCTATTGAGGTTTTGTCGGTTTTTTGATTTGCTACACCCATTGTTGGAACTACAGTAAGTCCAAAAAATAGTAACAAAATTCCAAAAACTAATAATTCTCTATGTATTTCTTTTTTCAGATTTTATTCCCCCTTTGATCAATAATATATCTAGCATATGGTTAATAAGTATTTACGGAATCTTAAATGATATAAATTAGCTAGGATATCCACCAATTTTCAGACTGGGATCTCCAAGAAGTACCCATTGTTGAACAGTTTTTGCATCATAAGCATAATCCCAGGCTGCAGGTGTATCCCAATCAATAGGATACCTATCTATGTATCTATTAATCGCTTTTCCCCATACTTCTCCAAGAATGTCAGTTCCGTTCGTACCATATTCACAAAAGAACTGCAAATCCATGTAGTCTCCAGCCCCTTCCATCGAGTCTTTATCTTCTTTTGACATTCCCAGCCCAGTGTTTGCTATGGTTGCTATAGAGCCGCCAAAAGGTTTACTTGTTAGTTTCCAAGCCCAGCATTCTAACGGGTAGGTTCCATGCTTAAGTGACTGTGTAAAATTACGCAGAAGATTCAATGGAGTGACGTCAAACTCTGCGTTATGACAGGCCCCAGCTACAACTATCGGCATCTTATTCAGGTTCCGCAGGCGCCACATATCTTGTAGTCTTAAACCATAAATAAACTCTTCACTATTATGAGGATGAGTACCCCATGCAATAGGAGATGCATGACCATCAAAAAACATGAAACCACATCCTTTGTTCATAGCATCTATCACATCTTTTGGCCTTTTAAATGTACCTAGAGAAATCCATAGTTTTTCAACCTCAAATCCGGACATGTTTTCAATTGCATTCATGGTGTTTTCCTCCCCTTCGTAACCAGAAGTATCAAATGGATATTGCCCCTCCGGATAAGTGTCACCTGCAACAACAACGAAACGTTTGAACCAGTTCTGATTATACGTCGTGACTTCATATGTTATTATCTTGTTTACCATGATTTTGACTTCTCGAATGTTGCGGCATGCGAGACGTCCAACATAGACATCAGGCCTAAGATCGATATCTTTATCTTCTGCTGCATTTGAAATACCGTCATCAATCCATTCTCCATAAATTCCATCACCATCGGTATCCCAACTGGAAAAACCACCGTTTTCATCGTATATGTCCGCATAATATAATTCGGAGATAAAACAAGGCTCATAAAAACCACTATTGACATCTCCATTGAACACATATCTCACAGGCATATGTCTGAAGTCACCCACAAGAAGGACATATTTTATACCCCATTCATCAAAAGCATTTTTGATGAAATATTTTATTTTCTCAGCATGATCTCGCCCTTGCCAGTACATCTGATCGTATACTTCATCAAGTGTCACACATCTGGTCGAAACGCCAAAACTGTTCTTATGATCAGCAAGTGGTTCCAGTATTCTAGCAAATTTTTTTGGAGTTAAAATAAGAAGATCATAGATTGAATTATCTTCACAGTCGACAGTTGTGCTTGAGAATTTTTGCACCATGCTTTTAGTACCATTGAAACCATTTCCTGTAATCTGGGCATTAATCACAGGAGCTACTGTCAAACCTAGAAATACCATTACGATAACAAAAACAACGCTCTTTTCATATGTATCTTTTCGCATAAGTTCTCCCAAACAATAATACGCGTCATATCTAATAAATTTTTACTATGCCATAATAAACGTATGGATTGTTGTCTCGAACATTCATTATAAAAATTATTATATGGGGCATCATATGGTCTCCCTCAAATGAATCGAAAGACATGCAAGTATTACTGCTACCGAAATACTCGAGAGCCAAATAAAACCAAAACCACCTGGCAGGATACTCTAGAACTTGTCATTTTTGACATGGATGGTGTAATAGCCGATACTATAAGTTCTTGGAAATATATTCACGATTATTTTGGGTGCTCTAATGAAAAATCTGTAGATGAATATCTGAAGGGAAAAATAGATGATGCGGAATTCATAAAACGAGATGTTTCCCTCTGGCGAGAAAACGGAAAGCCAGTTACTAGAGACAAGCTTGTCGAAATTTTATCAAATGTTCCACTTATGAATGGAGCGGAAAAATGTATAGCTAGGATTAAAAAACACAATGTTAAGACAGCCATTGTCAGTGCTGGCCTTGATATTCTCGCAGAACGAATGGCAGAAGAACTCGGTATTGACTATGCCTTTGCCAATGGCATAAAAACCGATGACAACGGGCGTCTCAGTGGTGAGGGCGTAATTGGTGTTAGACTCATGTATAAAGACAAGACAGTCAGTAGACTCTCTAGTCAACTGGGCATCCCTCTTGAAAGAATCGCTGCAGTAGGTAACTCCTGTTTTGATATTCCTATGCTTGAAATTTGTGGCCTTGGTATAGCGTTTAACCCAGAGGATGACTGTGTAAGACAGAAGGCCGATATTATAGTAGAGGGAAACGATTTAGGTAAAATTTTGCCCGTTCTTGAAAAATACATGTAAATATATTACCTTAGAGATAGAGAACATTGGCTCAATTAGTTGCTTGATTTAGACAACTTTCTCTTTATACATGCCATCAAGGGCATATTTGATTCCATCAGCGCGGTCTGCACCTGTAGTTGATTTTGTAAGAATAGTTTATCGCCTCTAACTTCGTTTAACTGTTTTTCCAATAGATTTATTATTTTCTCCTGGGATTGAATCTTTTGTTTAAGTGGCAACATTTCGCCGTTATAAAGAGTATTATATACCTCACTGTAGACCTCATCTGATATACTATCTTCGTTTTTTAAATCATCATCTTTAGCATCATTGTCTAAAAATTGTACAATAGCCTCCTGTACAAGGTTGTTTCTTGACATCTCATGGCTCTCAATTTTGTTGTAAAGTTCTTTGTCTAATCTGATTGCTATTCCTTTTGTATCGTTCATGATCTCCCCCGGCTAATTTAGTGAATAACAGTTGTATTACATAAATTTTTATTATATACAAAAACACATAAATGTGAGTTTCACTCCAAGTAATAGTTTTCTATGATGTTTTCTGTATTTTTCCTACTAATTTACGAACTAATTTTAATGAGGAAAGAGCAATCATTGACATAATCGCTAAGATGCTTAAATAAAACCCAATGCCTGGGCCCCAACTGCAAGGTACAACAGCATTCTCCTGTAATCCTGGAATGGATATATTTAAATCGCCACCGCCTGAAAAACTTCCCACCCCAATATCAGTTACTTGAGACATTGCAACAAAGAAAAGCAGAACAGTAACAACCAATAACACAATGCTTACGACAGACAATATCTTGGAGATTTTTCCAAACCTATCTTTAATAAGTATACAAATGACAGCAATAACACATACTACCATCAACAGCATAGCTAGCAACTCAAGGACCATGCTAAGTTCAGGTGGAGCAAAACTTATCTCACCACCAAGAACCGATTGTGATGATGTTAGTGTAACTATATTAGATGGAAATAAGAGTGTTTTTGTAGTTGTTGATATCGTACCAGTATCCCCACTTAAAGCCCACCATGGCGATACTAGAGCAATTAGAATAAGAGCAATTGCAAGGAGACTCACACTTAAATGGATATTCTTTTTCCACAGGAAAAATATAATTGAACAAACAGCAAGTACAATACCAAGAAATGTTACCATCGTGTGCAGAGATGATTCCTGTGTAGTTACAATATTAATAGATTTATCGCCCTTTACATCAATGTTTTGCTTGGCTATTTCTTCATTACCTGCAGAAACCCGTAGCTCATATTCTCCTGGTGGAACGGAAACTATTGCCTTCCCGCCACTTCCAATCTCCGTCCCAGGTCCCTTACCTGATCTTTTCAGAGTGATTTCTCCTTCTCCAATTGGCATTCCATAGGAGTTCATAAAATCTAAATCAACAGTAAATTCTGCTGGAAAAGATAGACTGAGTGTTTTATCTTTATTTATATCAACATTCTCTTCAAGAATGAAAGATTTGTAACTCATCTTGAGAGTATAATCTGCAGGATAGAGGCCAGTAAATCGATACTTACCATCACTAATTTTCTCTGCAGATATGGATATCTGATCAACCATTTCACTGCTTGTAAGCATTGGACTTATGTCAACAGCTGGAGGAAGTCCCAAAGTATCCTTTACATTCAGTTCAAGTTGATACAATGACATATCAAATGATTCCTTTAATGTGAATAAACGACGTGTT
>JAUWOO010000050.1 GCA_030612095.1 Thermoplasmatota archaeon
ATATATCAAGTATAACGTTTGAGATGACCTTCGTTACAAAACAAAAAATGTTACTGTCATTATTTTCTGTTATCAATAGTTACTCTCGGGTCTTTGACCTGGGTTTATAAGAAGTTCAAGTTTACTCCCTAAAAGTTGTAGGGTCTAACAAAAGTTAAATCATTTAGGCACAAAACGATCCAATTGAAGAGCGCTAAAATGCGAGCTTGCTCTACAATCATCTCTTCAATAACAATACATACCTTCTTTTCTCCTTCCATTATAACTGCCAATCTTATACCATCCAACACTGGGCAAATATTTAGATAATTCCAGTTCTGGAGATGAATATCTTGTTATCCTGAAACATCACAGGATGCCAGTAGCAAGAGTAAATCTATCTACGTTGCTTTCTTTTTGGCTTCTGAATAAAGTAACAAGAGAATATAATAGTATTTAGCGGAAATTTTCAAGGCATTTTTGAAGTAAATTAAGGTCACTTAATATAAAAAAAATCTATTTTAATAAAGCCATGTTTGCCACAATTGTTTCGATGTAGGTTAACTACCTCTATCGCCAAATCTTTTTAGGGATAAATTCTCAAGCACCTAAGTCTATACATTAGCATTGAAGAGATTGTGACAAATGTATCTTCTTTAGAGATAATGGAAGGGTGGAACTATGTCAAACACTTTAATTATTTATGGAACAACCATGGGAAATACTGAGATACTAGCGGGAAAAATTGATTCTGTATTAAAATCAAGGGAAGTAGAAACAACAATGAAGAATGTGACAGATGCAAGTGTCAACGAGTTATCTGAATATGATGTAATCCTCCTTGGATCATCAACATGGGGAGATGGAGAGCTACAAGATGACTTTGCTGTTTTCTATTCAGATTTGGAAGAAGTGGATCTAAAAGGGAAGAAAGCCGCGGTTTTTGGACCTGGAGATAGCTCATATGAGAATTTCTGTGAAGCAGTAAACATATTAGAGAAACGCCTTAAAAAATGTGGAGCAGAGCTTCTTTTAGACGGATTGAAAATAGATGGAGATGTTGACGAATCGGATGAAATGGTAGAAAAATGGACTCAACAGCTTACCGGGCACATTTCGCCTTAACGATTCTAAAAACATTTGGTAAAACGTGGGGGAGATGTAGAGATATGCATAGTGCAAAAAGTACAATTACCGTAGAAGAGGGAATTCATTTACCTCTGGAGTTCTGTGGTACGTGCCCTTATCGTTTTACATGTCCATCTGTAAATACAGACCGTATAAAGGAGAAAAACATCAGGACGAAAAAATTATTTGAATGTAAAGATTTTATATCCCAAGAGATCTCTAAATTTTACAACATTCCAAAACTTCCAATATTTATATATGATAATCCCCACACAATGTATGAAAAATTAGGGTTTTTTCTGGCACAGATAGGATATGACAAACAAAACAAAAATCTTTTTAATGCAATGTTCAGCAACCCGATTGTCATAATAAAAACGAAGAAGGGAGTAAATATGCAATCCATACATGAAAATGTTCTGAACGTTCTAATTGAAAAAATAGACAGCAATAATGGATCTGAATAACAAGTTTTTGCAAGAGAGCATGCTTCTGCATTAAGAGGGATGTTAGTAAGGAAAATATTAAAACAGTTAATTGTCATACTGGGTTCTATGCCTGCGATAGTAGATAAGGAAACATGTACTGCATGCGGAGCATGTGTAGAGGTATGTCCTGTAGAGGCAATAACAATGCCGGAGAAAGCTGTAATCGATGCAGAAACTTGCACTGAGTGTGGAGTTTGTGTCGATGAGTGCCCGGTAGACGCTATTTCGCTCTAGAAAAACCTAAAAAAATGCTCTTATTGGGGGCATATTTTTTGTAACTGGATTTAGGTATTCCAAACTACTTTTGGTTATCCTATTAGCTCCTCAACCTCTCGGTCATCGGTTTTTCTTTTTAGGTAACGCTTGCATTGTTTCAGTCTATCATAACCAAGCATAATACCAAGAATGAAATCCTGTTCATCGGTTAATTTGTTTAAAGCAGTTATATTGAATGATTTTACTACTTCGATACACAATCGATGTCCAAAAAAGACATTGATCTTAGAACTATTTACCTTAGTGATTAAATAATCTATATTTTCATCTTGTAGCCTTTTTTCTATATAGCCTTGATCTGATCCTTTCGTCGTATGCAAAATAAGATTCCTCAATCCCCGTTTGTACTCATACAAATGATGATTAAACACTTTCATATTTTCACCTTTATTCCCGACATTTTTTAGAAATATATCCCGCTTAGTTAAATATCATTTTTTCGTCCCGATGGCAGTGATCCAGTTTTTTTCTTCAAGTACATCAATTTTTATTGAAGAATAACCAGCATTCATCACGAATCCCCTCAACCTTTCTGTTCATATCTTCACGAACATGATGTTTGAAAAATATCTTTTTAATCCCACGCAGATCTGTGCTATATTTACCATAAAAGTCATCTGGAGAATCAAATAGTCCATAGTCTTTCTTTATCAATTTACTTTGAATATACGTATCCTCACCAGTCCATTCAGTAGAAACTTCATTGAACCCGTCAACTGCTACCCCATACCCTTCAAAATAACCTGATTGGTCAAATTTTCTTTTAAGACATTGCAGGTACCGATGATCAAGAATTATCCCTTCTAAGTTTATCCATTTGTCATGAAACAAAACTTCTACCCAGGAGTGGATAATCTCATCAGGAGCCAATTTGTAATGTAACCCAGTGATAATACCTTTTTGGACTTTCTTATCTATCGTGAAAAAATGAATACGACAGGGTACTTTTACAGCACGAAGCAAAGCCATAAATAATGTACCCTTGGTGTTGCATTGTCCATATCCATCATTTAAAACCTTTGAAGCTGGGATACTATCAGACTCATTATATCCAAATTTGATTTCATCCCTAACAAAATAATAGATTTTTTCGACCTTGCTTTCGTGGTCCCTATTGCCTATTAGTGTGTCTACTATTTCTCCAATTTCTTTTGAATTGGAGTCCAATATCAACGTTGGTTGCAGATATTGTTGCATGTCCGGAATTTTTTCACCTCTTTTTTTTAAACTCAAATAGCTTCCCTTTTTGACCAACTAATGTAAATAATTTCCCCTTTGTCAAAATATTCATGAATTCATCCATATCTAGATGTTCACTAGTGGCAAAAAACCGACCATCTGGTTTCACAACCCGGTGTATTTCCTCAAGCAGTTTCTCCTTGTTTCGTATCATCTGAAGTACATCATATAATAGAACAATGTCCACACACTCATCTGGCAATCCTGTATTTCTACTTGAAAGAATTGTCTTTATATTTTTGAATGCTCCTTTTTTGATCTTTTTCTTAACTGTTTTTATCGCCAGAGGATGAATATCCACTGCGTGTATAACACCATTATTTCCAACTATCTGTGAAGCAGGTATAGTAAAACTTCCTATACCACACCCGTAATCCAGCATAATCTGTCCTTTTTTGAGTCCAATCTTTCTCAATGTTTTTTCTGGTTTCCTAAAGATATTGCGAACTGTTAACACTGTTTTCATTATTACAAAGCCAATACCTGGCATCATCAATTTATCTTCTCCACGCTTGAATATCAGCTCCCTGAACATCAGGATAGCAGTAACAAATTGAGCAATCGCAAGAACTTCAAATATAATAAGTACCGTTAATCTTTCTCCTTGTAACCATTGGGATCCTTTCTCAAGCATCATGACAAGAGGAGTTAGTACAATAATCATTAATGGTATCAAAGCAGCTAACCAATGTCCCACAGGTTTACCTGCACCCTTGTGTTCTTTTTTATATTCATAAATAGCGAAAATTCCAGTGCAAATTGTTATCCCGCCAGCAATTAATCCATAGAGTATTGCACGCATGCGTAGGAAACCGTTTATGTAGTAAATCAACTTGATAATAGGATAGACTAAGCTAAGTATGATATAAATAACGTATTTTTTCTCATTCATTTATCTCACTTTCCTTTCAGGTATTCCTATATATCTTGGCACTCTGTTCATATATTTACGATAAGTATCATCATACTTTTCAAGACAGAACTGTTCCTCCATAAGAATTACTAAATGCTGTGGGATGGCATACATTATTACAAATAATACCATGAGCCATGACATTCCAGCTATTGCAACTCCCAAAAACGCTATGATGTTGAAGAAATATTGAGGATTTCTAGATATCTTGTAAACACCATTCATAGCTGGCTCATTCAAAGGAGCAGTTCTATAAATTACATAGGAATTTATTTGAGCGATAAAACCAAAAATGAAAATTATAAGACCCACAGTGAACCATATCGTTTCAAGCTTTAACGGAACAAAAACAGAATAGATAATAAAAAAATAGTACGGCGTCATGCATAACATGATTATCTTTCCTTCTTTTCTAGTATATCCTGACACGTCACGAGCGCGTTTGGCAGTTGCTTTATTTGTCATCACAATAAGTATCCCTGATAAAAATACAGGGACGGTAAGCAGCCAAGTGTTTAACAATCCAATTTCAAATTCAGGTATTAATGACATTATTTCACCTTCTTAGCATTTAAGCATATAGCCTTTGTTTTTCTACCAACAAGTTTTACGTCTTCGATTACAAAACCTGCTTCTTTGACAGTTTTTGAGAGTTCAGTTGGGTTAAGAGAGTGGTTATATGGAGCGGGCTTTCCCCATGTCCTCACATAACGAATTCCTAACCCCATCTTTGAGAAAAATGGCATTCCATGGCCAGTAAGATCAACTATTACAAGCCTTCCACCAGGTTTCAGAACTCTGTAGCTTTCATTTAACACTGTGTTTGGTTCCTTTACAATATGTAGTAGATTTACTAGTAGAATAGCATCGAACATATTATTTTCAAATGATGTACCATAGCAATCGTCCTTCCGGACTTCGACATTGTTATATTGACCTAGCTTTTCCTTAGCCCGCTCAAGCATCTCTTGAGACATATCTGTTGCTATCAAATGTTTTACTCTATCTGTAATCATCTGTGAGAAGTAACCTGTTCCGCAACCCAACTCTAAAACCATACTCATGTCTTTGAATTGATTTGTAAGCCATTTCTTCACATCTTGATAGATCGCTGGTCCGACAACATAAATGGAGCCATCGTCAAATTTGCTTGCTAATCTATTCCAATATTCATATTCTTCTCTGCTTCCTGGCATCTTAATCACTCATACAAAAATCATCATATTGGGATATGTCCATATCCTAAAATTTTCTCGTTTTTTCAATTCTGATGTTATTTTGCACATCTATTTCCTTCCCGCAATTGTTATACCAAAATTCTAATTTTAGGACTTCCTAAATTATATAGCTTTAGGCAGGTAAATAACTCCCCCTAAAAAAATTAGGCGAGTCTTAATTATCTCCTAAAAGTATGGTAAAATGATGATGCCAACACAGCAAAAACATGGGGCAAGAGGTAAAGCACACAGCATGTTTCCTGGATTAATATAGGTGGTCGAACCTTGCGTTTCATAGATATTTTTGTGAAGAAAGGTTATGGAAAGTCGAGAAATGACACATACAAAACAAGAAGCAACTCGGTGGTCGTGCGTGTTAGCAAATCCTAAGATGAATGAAAGGGTAGAAAATAAATGAAAAAAACAACATTAACAATAGCAATTATATCGATGTTATTGCTTGCAGGAGTATCTACCGTAACATGTATGAAAACTACATCTACAAAGAATGAGAAAGCAACCACTCGAATTACAGAAGAAACTGCAGAAGTGTCAAAACTTGTTGATACGAAGTATCAGAGACACTGGTTTTTCTTTGCCGATGTAAACTCATCAGGATATGCTAAAGGAGCAGTAGTTCGTTGTTATGATGGAATAATATCGGTGACGTATTCTAACGGGGTCACTACTATTAACACCCCACTTGCAGATAAAACCTTTAGAGGACTGCATACAGTAGACATATATGGCTTTGGTGGAACCATTAGCTGGGGCGGGAGTGTAACCAATAAGGACATATCATTTGAGGGTTTTGGAATGATATGTTTCATCCAGCCCCTCCAATAATAATAGATTATTCCCATTTCATAAATAAGCCAGGACAAGACAGAAAAAGATGAAAAATACCACAGAATTAACTCACGCTGTTATAATTGGTGGAAAAGCTAACGTATGTAATTACTCCCACCCCCATAATACATTTTCTCATGTGACCTGATAATTTGACCATTCGATGATGTTTGGGTAATTGTAAAATTGAGTTTCTACCCATTTAACGATATTGGGATGATCCACGAGATGCTGTCCATCGTATTCACATTTTCCCGTTATCAGGTACCATATGAGTTCTTTTCTAATGGGTTTCTCAGAAAATATTGAACTTGAGACAAACCAAGGTACAACCACGGGATGTCCATTCGCCCTATTTACGGTTTCTTTCAACCCTGTTCCAATATGCATGAAACTGTAGTCAACCTCCTTAAAAACCCCTCTGTTTTCAATCTGGTTTTTTATCGATTCAGCTAAAGATATCCAGTTTTCTCCATACTTACCTGGATCGCCATGTCCATAGAAGATCAATGTTGCATCGCTTGGATCGATTTCCTCATCAAATAGATTACGTGGATTATCCTTGCACGACAGTATCCCATGATCTATCAATGCTTCAACAACTAGTAGATGATCATCAAATGAGGTGGTACATAGTGTCTCTACCTCGCTTTCTACATCCTCTAAAGCTTCAAAAAGTTCAGGGGTGTGAGTACTATTCCCGCATATGAAGAGAGGGATTGCTATAACTCGATCGACTCCTTGTTTATCCAATTTTTTAATTGCACCATTGATTGTTTGACTGGGAGCAAATTCGAGAAATCCCAATTCTACTGGTACCGGTAAACTTATCTTATTCACCAATTCTCTCACTTGCTGATTCCACCGTCCTGGAAAACCATGAGCTAGAACCAAAACACCTAGGTTATATATACCAACCTTTTTCTCATAATGGGACACTGCACCATTGTTATCTACAACAGTTAAATTCACATTATAAGTACCAGTAGATATGAATCGATTACGTGGATTTTGTTCAGTTGATGTAGTTCCATCACTGAAATTCCACATCCAGTTTACAATGCTTCCATCTAGATCTGTTGAGTTGTCAGTAAATTGAATTATCTCATCTATATTCACTGGATTTTTGGGAGAATAACTAAAGTTAGCAACAGGTGGAGTATTTATCATAATCCATTTCTCACAATAGGATATCGCACTGTTGTCATTTACAACAGTCAGATTCACAGTGTAATTGCCAGAAGACGAATATTGGTGAATTGGATTTTGTTCATTTGATGTAGTTCCATCACCAAAATCCCATGTCCAATAAACAATGCATACATTTGTTGAGTTGTCAGTAAATTGAATTATCTTATCTATATTCACTGGATTTTCTGGCGAGTAAAAAAAGTCAACAACCAGCAGAACATTCTCTTCCTGAACCACAGTTTCTCTTTCAAAATGATACATATTGGCAATAATCATCAATAGTACTATTACAACCATAAATGTTATTACAATTAATTGACTGTTTTTCGTTTATATCTCCCCATATCTTATTCGTTTTCTCAAATTGAAATATATTTAGGGACATTTATATCTCTCCCTAAAAGGCAGATATTCCCTGTTTTTCTATCATCTTTTCCTCTTTTTTCTTTGAATATCTAAATTCAATCAGTCGTTTTCCTTTTTCTGTCAATGCATATATCTTGATCCCAGAACAAGAAGAGGGTGATTGAGAGTTACAACTCATTGGACACATGCCACAGCCACTTGCATACTGAATTTCTGCTAGATAGCCTTCATGTATCATTGAATCTACTCTCGCTCGAACTGTGGACTCCCTCATATCCATTTCCTTACTAATGACATCAAGTGTTTTTCTTTCATTTATCCTAGATAGAATTTCTTTTGTAACTTCACTCATTTCTACCACATGCTTTTGAATCATTTTTTGGGCTTCTTCTTTTATTTCTGCCTATTCAACCTGATGTAGTAAATCACAACTAGTGAGAAAGGCAACAGGAATAATTCAGGAATATATGGCCCAGCATAGGTCTCAAGAAATCCCTCAGCCGTATTGAACCATCCTCCATCTTCCCCTCCGGGAATAGATTCCAATATCATGCCAAATATCTGCATACCTGCAACGATCCATATCATCGCACTTGCCATTACAACTTTTGCTTGCTGATGGATGTCTGAGAAGTTTTTAAAACTCGATAGATAGAATGCACCTGCAGAAAATAGTATTATTCCTTGCCACAGTAGAAATTCCCCAGACATTTCTAATAAGCCCCATTCAAAACTCCTTCCGGTTACCCCTAGCAGTAGTTCTGCTGCCCCAAAAGCAAGTACTATGAGGCCGAATATTGCAAAGTATATGCGCCCAATATTGTATTTTGATTCGTTATTCATTTTATGCCACCCCCAGTATAATCCATATCAAGTGAAGTAGTCCACCCCAAATGAAGACAACTGCCATAAGCACTGCCAAGCTCCCAAGTAAAAAAGTAATCACACCTTTTCCTCTATCCTGCATGCCTTCCTTAATAATCATAGCAACTGTAGCTATACATGGGAAGTAAAGGCTAACAAGCACAACCGATGTTACCAGTTGATATGTATTGAATGCAACCATTCCTAATTGCTCTTGGATTCCCATAAGCTGCCCTACAGCCAAATCTTTTCTCATGAATGCCGCCACGAGAGGTGCTGTAGTCTCTTTAGGAACACCAAACCATCCTACAAGTACGGGTTCAAATACGTTAGCAAGCCAATCTATAACACCCACCAAATATAGCACATTTACAAACACCACACCCAGTAAAACAAATGGGATCGCAACAGTAAAGAAACCTCGCAATCTTGCCCATAGTTTTCTTCCAACATTTCTTCCCGTAGGCATGTGGTATGGAGGAACATCAAGAATCATTTCAGGTGATTTTCCAGGAATGAGCTCGTTTAGAATAAAACCAAAGACAAAGAACCCCAGGAACAGATAAAGCATGACAAAACCCACATACTCAGGGATTACATCAAGCATGATACCAAGTTGAGCACCACACGGTATGAAAATTGCTAGCAGCGTCATCATCATAAAACGCTGCTTTTTTGTTTCCAAATTTCTTGTTGCTGTTACCGCAGGAACGTTACAACCAAGGGAAAGTATCATAGGAACTACCGCAAAACCGTGCAATCCTATCTTGTGAAATACGGTATCTATGAGTACTGCAAGTCTGGGAAGATATCCGCTATCTTCTAAAATGATTAGAAACAGATAAAATGCAATGATTGCAGGAAGAACTACCCCTATCGCCACGAAAAGACCACTGGTAAGAACCCCAAAAGATTCAAAACAATTATCTGCAGCTACAAGAACCCCACTTTCCATATGGCCAGCATCTACCATAATGGAATAGAACCAATTTCCCAGCCCACCTGGAAAAACATCTTGCAACCAAGGCAACCAATGTCCATCAAAGAGCTTGACCAAGAAACCATCTGTAAAAAATCCTGCAAATGCACCGAAAAATGACCAAAATCCATACAAGACCGCAATAGCAATAGGTATGCCAGTCAAAGGTTTAACAGTAATTTCCGCGAGAGCATCTTTTAACGTATGCCTATACTCACCAAATTTTACTGTTTCTTTAGATATCTTATCAATAATATCCCATCTTTCATCAACGGAAAGTTTCATTAGCTACCACCTACATTTTTCATAACACTTTCAATTTTAACAGAAGTAGCCCCACTAATTCTAGAGACCAATTCTTTGATTCCCTCACCACTTACTGCAATTGTAGGTACCACAGGTACGCCAAGGATCTGTCGCAGCTTTTCTACATCAATATTTATGTTCTTATCTTCTGCAATGTCCCACATATTTAGCGCAACTACAACCCGGCTACCCCGCTCAATTATTTCAAGTGCAAGGTAAAGACCCCGCTCAATTTTGGTAGAATCAATGATACAGACAACCACAGAGTCCTTGTTCCTCTCAAGCATCTTCACTGCTACTTCTTCTGCTTTATCCTTAGGTTCTAATGAAAAGGTCCCTGGGACATCAATGACTTCCATCTCCTCGTGCCCTATTCGCACGTAGCCCTTTTCATAATCTACAGTTGTACCTGGGTAATTTGACTCCGTAACATTTGCTCCTGTGATGCGGTTGAAAACAACGCTTTTACCAACATTTGGATGACCCATAAGAAGAATTCTCATTTCTCCACCTCTACAATGATGTTCTCTGCAATACCTAATCCCAAAGAAATGTTTGATTCATCAACCGTTACAACTACCGGACCCTTTATGGGTTGTTTCGTAGCCATTCTAATTCTTTTATTTACTCTAATACCCATACCTGCGACTTTATTTCTTAAATCTCCTTTAATACTTTTTACAATGCCCTGCGCCCCATATTTCATTTCAGAAAGTTTCTTCTCCACGTTTCACACCCTCATTACTCTAATTTTTCGTGCCATACCGCGGCCAATGGACACAGTATTTCTGCTAACTTCAACCGTAACTGGACCATGGCTCGAGATCACTCTAACAAAATCCCCTTCAGATATTCCCCTTAAAGAGAGCTTCTGCCTAAGACCATACCCTCCTTCAACTACCACTATTTTTGCTAGTTCACCAGGTTTTAGCTCATCCAGCATCATTGCTCCTCCCTTCCTGGCTTAACAATATTTATTCGAACTTTTCCCGATAAACTTCTATTACTAGACATATAATCACATACACTTTTTTTGGTTTACTAAAATTATTTTGGTTTACCCCATATCAAAGATAATACTTAAAAGTTTCGGGTTTTCAAATTATTTACGGTACACCAAATATTTTTTGAAACTCTCCTAAAAATTCTCCCCATTAAGCCTTGTAAATCTCAGCAGATCCACTATATTAACCTCCAGATTTTTAGAATGAATTACATCCAGTTACAATCCCGTTATTGCCATAAAAATCAAATTCTAGCCACTTCCCCCCGGGAATAATGAACAGCAAATGTTTTAAGTTAAAGTATACTCTATGCAAATGTAGGTTTGGTTTTCTATGCCGTCTGCACTATTTAAAAACGCTGCGTCAAGAGTCCAGTCCCCATCAGTATCATTCAGCGAGAACCTAAGTCTGTATTGCGAGTGTAATCTGCTCTCATCTTCCATGTCACTTATAAAAAATGATGTGACATCTATACTTTTCCATTCTTCGTCTGCATTCTCACTAATTGTTCC
>JAUWOO010000008.1 GCA_030612095.1 Thermoplasmatota archaeon
ACAAAAAACCAACAAAAGCTAAGATATAAAGAGCAGGACATATGACAAGATCGCCTGCAAGTAACTTATTAACCAGTTTGAATGGAAAAAATGTGTAATTGAACTCTTATATTATATCCCTAATCCCATTCTATGAACAAATAACTGTCAGCAACAATTATGTAAGGTAAAAAAAATAAAAAAAAGAACTGGCGGCGTTGTTTGTCATCTAACAAGCAAACCCGCCATTTACCAACTGTAATCTATTTATTTCTTCTTTCCTGTTGTTGTCTTACCATGTGCTTTCTTCTGCGTTGTTGTCGCTGTTGCCGTCGTTCCTACTTTCTTTCCTTTTCCTGCTTCCTGTGTCCTTGCTGCTATTAAACACCCTCTTGCAACTGAATGCAATGGATCCTTGGCACGTATCATGTTCGATATGTCAATTTTAAGCTTTGTTTCTCTTAATTTCTTCTCAAACAGATCGAAAAATCCTTTGGGTATCGAACTTCCACCTGCAACCGCAACAGGAAATGATACTTTTGGCGGCGCTATCTCGGAAAGTCTTTTATCTAGATTCTTAATAATATATGTAATCAAGGCATCATAGTATACAGTAATAGCACCTTTCACGCTACCAAAATCAACATCTTTACTACCCAACTTAGATTCTGCCTCTTTTGTTGCACATACATGCTCTTTTGGTAACCCTGTTGTTTTTGAAACTTGCTCGTCGATCCAATCTCCGCCTTTACCTATACTGAAAGACATAAGAGGCGTAGCTAAATATGCAAGCGTTACATTTGTGAGTCCCGCACCTACACTTATCCCTAAGCCAGTAAAGTTATAATCTGCAAGCTCAGAGTAAATCACAGCCAGGCCCTCATCAATCACATGTGTGTCGTATTTCATTTTCTTTGCCAGCGCTTCCATGGTTTTCCTATGATACAATACATTTATATCTAAATCTATTGGATCTGCTGGAGATGAGATGTATAATACTTCTGCCTGACTTTTCGGCGTACCCAAGACTCGCTCTACAATTAGCTTCATCATAGGTATTGCATTTTTCTCGTCAGAACATATTATACCACGTTTCATCGGTCTCTTCGCTTCTTTCTCGAAGATAGTTGCAAACCTAAATGCATCCTCTCCCAATAGAGAAATTCCGTTGTCTTCCTCCACATAAAGAACTTTCGAGGTGTCTAGCATCGTCTTCGTGAGATCGCTTGACTCGAGCTCCATAAATGCGTTCCGCTGCTGCATAAAAACTACATCTTCGCCTTCTTTTTCTGCACAAATTATATTCATAGTTCCAATATCAAGGCCTTTTGCCATTTCCACATCACCATCCTTGTTAATATAATAGAATGTAGCTACATTTTCCTTAAAAAGGTTTCGAATGTTTGATCCAACCCATAGCCTAGTTATATGACCCCTTTACTTCCCATTAAAAGTAGGTAGACACAACACACCATTGACCCTCAGTTACAGATGCGCCAGAACAAAATATTTACTTTAATCAAATCATTTGATAAATTATCACTTTAATTTCACTAGACCAACAATACCTTTAATTTTTCTTTCGAAATCCTTCGTGATTCCTGCCAATCGATCTTTCTCAATTGATGGTTGATTCTCCAGGGCGCTACTCAACTGCATTGAAACCTTATCAATACCTATTGAGCCCCATTTATCCGTTTCGGATGGGTTCCTCGTTATTCTCAAGATTCTCGCTTCATCTACATCATCTTTGATTCTTACGATATTACCTCGCACTTCAGTGCAAGATGCCCCCAATGTCAAATCCTTTCCATCGGACATCGTAAAATCTAGTTTATTGACAGCAGCTTCTACACTTTTCCTTGTTGCTTCTTCTATGTCTCGCTCTATCTCTTCGTCAGTATAGATTTTCACTTCTGCTTTTTCTTCTTTGCCCACCACAGATTCAAATCTGTTTCCAATCATCTTGAGAGTCACATTTGCAAATGCATTTCCCATTAGTACTAAAAATCCAGCAACGAAGAGCGAGGATACATAGCCTACGAATGGGTAATACCACTTATGCGGATAAGCATATGCAAAGAGAGAGAGAGCAGATAACGACATAAAAACACTCCCGCCCACAATACCATACCCGTATTTCGTCTGCCACATCATCAAATTGATGCCCGTCAAAATCAATGTAATACCAACACCCATGAAAACAGCAGTAAGAAGAACTTCTTCTGGCAAAGATCTATAGTGAATTTTGAAAATCATGATAAATGCCACCCCTATTGCTAGGAGTGCAATACCTGCCATAAAAAACACAGAACCCAGGTAGTAACTCAATACACCTCGGTGAATTATTCCAGAAGAGCTTGCGTCATCATTAACGATAATTTGATCTTTGTGCATCTCAGAGCCCGTTATATGAAATACCTTTTTGATATAAAAATGTGGCTGTTGTTTTGTGGCGAATGGACCTTCGAAAAAAACTAATTTACTAGTTTCAACTTTTAGGAGTCCCCCATCTAAAAGATTTAAATATCAAAAGCTACATACTGGCTTACTCTTATCTAGTAGGTGAAACATGGGCAAAGGACTGAATGCAGCAAGAAAACTCAAAAAAGATCGTAGAAAACAGCAGTGGCATGATCGGTATTTCAAAAAGAGGGTATTACGCCTAAAACAAAAGGCAGATCCGCTTGGAGGAACAGCTCAAGCAAGAGGAATTGTCATTGAAAAAGTAGGCATAGAGGCGAAACAGCCTAACTCTGCGATTAGAAAATGTGTAAAAGTACAACTTATAAAAAATGGTCGTCAGATTACTGCATTTGCTCCAGGCAATAATGCCATTAGTTTTATCGATGAACATGACGAAGTAATGATTGAAGGAATTGGCGGTAGAATGGGAAGAAGTTACGGTGATATCCCTGGTGTTCGATTTAAAGTAATAAAAGTCAACGACGTAGCCCTTGATCAAATGATTAAAGGAAAGATTGAAAAAGCAATGAGACGATAGATATGACTGGAAAAAGTAAAGGAAAAGTAGATGCTCATTTTTTCCCAGTTCTGGCGAAATATGATATGAGTAAAGTCAAGGTAGAAGACAGAGGATTAGAAAAATACATAAATCTAGAAACTGAGAATCTATACCTTGGCGGGGTTTTTTCAAATAAAATGTTTGCCAAAGCCAAGGTTCCCATAGTAGAGCGTTTGATCAACAATATAATGAGAACTGATGTTTATACTGGGAAGAAAATTAAGGCATATAAAGTTGTAAAGGCTGCTTTTGAAATTATCGAGAAGAAAACTAAATCCAACCCAATACAAGTGTTCGTTGACTCTCTTCAAAATGCTGCACCTAAAGAGGAAACTACTCGACTGCGTTTTGGTGGCATATCAGTCCCTAAAGCAGTTGACACAGCCCCGCAGAGACGTCTGGATCTTGCTCTTCGAAACATCTGTAAGGGATCAGTTTCCGCTTCCCATAAAAATAAACGAAGTATCGAGTCATGTCTTGCTGATGAGATAATCAAGGCAAGCAAAAATGATGTAGCTTCTTTTGCAGTAGGCAAGAAAAATGACGTAGAAAGGGTTGCCAAGTCAGCCAGATAAACAATTTAGATTTATAATATTATTATAAGGAGTATTTAGCATGGGACGTAAGGAAGACAATATAGCAAAAGCAAAAGATCTGATGGATAAACTAAGTCGCATTCGTAACATTGGTATAGCTGCGCATATAGACCATGGGAAAACCACATTTTCTGACAATTTGCTTGCTGGTTGCGGTATGATGAGTGAAGATCTTGCCGGCAAACAGCTTGTGCTAGATTACGAAGAACAGGAACAAGACAGAGGTATCACCATTAACACAGCTTCTGCGTCCATGGTGCACAATTTTGAAGGGAAAGATTATCTTATCAATCTTTTAGATACTCCAGGTCACGTAGATTTTGGTGGTGACGTAACACGTGCAATGCGTGCCGTTGATGGAGCAATAGTTCTAGTATGTGCTGTAGAAGGAGCTATGCCGCAGACAGAAACTGTCATTAGGCAGGCAATACGCGAAAAGGTGAAGCCCGTTTTATTTATCAACAAAGTAGACAGGCTAATCAATGAGTTGAAGGTAACACCAGAAGAAATGCAGCAGCGTTTCGTCAAAATAATTCAAAAGTACAATCAGCTTCTTAATAACATCGTTCCAGAAGACCTGAAAGACAAATGGAATGTAAAAGTAGAGGATGGAACAGTCGCATTTGGTTCTGCATATTATAACTGGGCTATCTCTGCATCATATATGAAAAAAACTGGACTTAGTTTTAAGGATATATATGAATATTGTCATAAAGATGATCAAAAAACACTTGCAAAGAAAAGTCCAATCCATGAAGTCATACTCGATATGGTTATCGATCATCTCCCATCCCCACAAGAGGCGCAGAAATATAGAATACCTCATATTTGGAGGGGTGACCAAGAGAGTACGCTTGGTAAAAGCATGATTGAATGTAAAGAAAATGGACCACTTGCACTCATGGTTACAAAGATTATCTTAGACCCACATGCAGGAGAAATAGCAGTGGGGCGTATGTATAGTGGAAAAATAGAGCGAGGGCAAGAACTCTACGTAGCAGGAATGCCAAATAAAAACCGAGTACAACAAGTAAATGTCATGGTCGCAATAGACAGAATCCCTGTTGATTTTGTAAGTGCAGGGAATATTGTTGCTGCCACTGGAATAAGAGATGCAATTGCAGGTAGTACTGTCACAGATGACCCTGAAGCAGAACCTTTTGAGCGGATTGTTCATGTTTCAGATCCTGTGGTAACTATTGCAGTTGAAGCGAAAAACATGAAGGATCTTCCAAAACTTATCGAAGTCCTTAGATCAGTTTCCAAAGCTGATCCAAGCATACAGGTTCAAATCAACCAGGAAACTGGTGAAAATCTGATGTCGGGAATGGGAGAATTGCATCTTGAGATTACTGAATACAGGATAAGAAACGATTATAAACTTGATATTGTCACTTCAGAACCCATAGTGGTGTACAGAGAAACGATTGGAAAGGCAAGCCCGCATAAATTCGAAGGAAAATCACCAAATAAACATAACCGTTTTTACATAGAAGTCGAACCACTTCCAGACAATATTGTCAAGGCCCTGCACGATAATGTGATACCTGAAAATGTTAAAAAACACAAAAATGAAGTAGCGAAAATTCTACAAGAACTAGGAATGACAAAAGAACTTGCAAAAGGAGTTTTTGCCATACAAGGGTTAAACATGATGGCCGATACCACCAAAGGTATACAGTACCTATTCGAAACCAGAGAACTTATCAAAGAAGCGTTTGATGAAGTTATGAAAAGTGGACCAACTGCATCTGAACCATGTCAAGGAGTACTAGTAAGACTTGTAGATGCTAAACTTCACGAGGATGCAATACACAGAGGCCCAGCACAGGTTATACCTGCAGCAAGAAATGCTATATACGGTTCCATAACAATCTCTGACCCTGTGATACTTGAGCCTATGCAGAAGGTATTCATAAGTACGCCACAAGAACTCATGGGCGACGCATCAAGAGAATTAAACCAGAGAAGAGCAGAAGTAAAGGACATGACAACAGAAGGGGACAGCGTAAACATTGACTCAAAGGCGCCCGTTGCAGAGATGTTTGGATTTGCTTCTGCAATACGATCTGCCACAGGCGGAAGGGTACTTTGGAATACAGAAAACATGGGATTCGAACCTATGCCAAAGCATCTTCAGGATGAAGTAATAAAGCAAATAAGAGAGAGGAAAGGCTTGAAACCAGAGCCATATCCACCTGAATACTACTTGGATTAAACTCTTCCCTTTATTTTACTAATAAATCATGTGAAAATATTCGCTTTAGTCATTTGGTCGTCTAGGACAATAATTTTTACTTGAAGATATACATTAACTCCTATTACGAAGGGGAGGTTTTCTGACCAACACATTTCTCCAAAACTTTTTCAATTCTTTTCTCTAAATCAGCCAAATCAAATGGTTTCTCGATATAATCCTCACCAAACCATCCGCCAACTTCTTTTGAATCTTCATCTGCTGCTCCTGTGAGAAAGATTATTGGAATATCATTATACGGCGAATCTTTCTTTTTTAATCGGTCATGGACTGTCCACCCGCTCATCCCTGGCATCATAAGGTCCAACAGTATAAGGTCTGGAATCTGCCCTTGTTGCAATAGTTCAAAACATTGTTCCCCATTGCTGGCACCTATGACTTCATACTCGCCGTTCTCTGAAAACTCTAAAGCCGTTTTGATTGTAAATACTTGATCTGCCTCATCATCTACTACCATAATTCTTTTCATATCTGCTTTCACCTCACTTTCAATATCTTTTATCCCTTTAATTTATGTTTTAGATGACGTAGGGATAGTAAAAAACATGGTGGTGCCTTTTCCTTCTCCCTGACTCTCAGCCCATATCTTTCCACCGTGCTTTTCAACTATATGTTTGCAAATGGAAAGTCCAAGACCATGACTATCCATTATATGTTTGACATCATCATTCTTATAAAACTTATCAAAAATATGGCCAAGTTGTTCCTCAGTTAAACCGATGCCCGTATCTTTCACAGAGACTTTTACGAAATCATTCTCTTCTAACGCATCAACTGTTACTGTCCCGCCATTTTCCTGTGAATATTTAACCGCATTTGTAAAAAGATTATCAAAGACTTCATCAAGTAATAGTTTATCAGCATTAACCATAATCTTTTCATCAATCTTGTTTTCAACAGCGATATTGGTCTCCGTGAAAAGAATCTGCCTGCTTTCAATAAGATTGCTGACGTTTTCATTAAGACAAATATTGCTGAAATCAATTTTCATTCCAAGTTCACTTTGCTTTGCAAATTCAAGAGTCTTAAAAAGCATCTCTTTCAAAGATTTGACATTACGGATAGAGACCTGCAACATTTCTTTAAGTTTAGGGTCTTCAACTTTTCCCTCAACTATAGGAAGTAAGATGAAGAGTGGCCCCAACGGGTTTTTTAAATCATGACCAATCATGTGAATAATCTCATCTTTCTGTTTCAAAAGTTTGGTCACTTCAGCAGTTCTTTCTTGGACTTTGCTTTCAAGTTCTTTATTAAGGACATTTAGATCATCTGCCATTTTGTTGAAAGATGAAGCTAAATACTCTATTTCATCTCCTGATTTTATATCAACATGATGCTCTAAATTGCCTGTTGCTACCTTTTTCATTCCATCTTCTAATTTATGAATTGGCTTGATGATATTACGTGAAAAAATGAGTAAGACGCATAAAACAATCCCAACAATAATCAGAGTTGTAACGATTATCTGTTGCTGTTGAAAAGAATAAACACTTGCAAACACCTCATCTGATTGTTGAGCTACAATAACACCCCAACAGCCGTTATTATCATATATTGTATCGGCTAGAATCGGCATATAACTGCAAATCATTTCACTCCTAAATTCATCCGTATAGCTTGCTGTCCCAGTAATGTTCTGTAATACATTATTCACTGCATGATCCTGTGTTAATTTTGTAAAAATATGATTCTTGTCAGGGTGAGCAATTATCTTTCCCTCATTATTTATCAGATAAACAAATCCAGTCTCCCCAATACTAATACTGTCTGTTATTTCCCATATCTCAGTCATATCAATTTGACCAGCTACAACCCCTATGATCTCATCATTCTTATTTGATATAGGTGATAAAAATATTTGTACTACTTTCCATGGATTTAAAATAATATGAGCATCAGAAACAACAACACTTCCATTTAATGAACGTTTATACCATTCATTGGTACTCCATTCACCTCGGTAATTATACGTAGCCGATGTAATAACTCTTCCCGTGGTATCTAATAATGTAATGTCATCATAAATCTCATAATACCTATGAGTCAAATCCAATTGTTCATGTTTTTCAGATGTAGTCTCATTCTCTGATCGAAGAATTGGATTATTTGCCAGAATAACAATATTATCTCTACCATCGTTTACCAACCGCTCTATTTCATTACCTATTTCAAGTCCCATATTTTCAAAAGTGGATGTTGTGGTATCCAATAGAGAATCTTTCATTTGAACTGATAAATAGAAATTTATTGTAACCAATGGAACTAATATACCAATGACTAGGATAAGTGTAATTTTTGTTCTAAGTTTTAACCTTAACATATAAACATCTTATTTTTTTGTTTTAATACTGGCAGATAAATGTTTTAGCTTTGAAGTATGCTCCATATCCTGTTAAATTCACTTTCTGTTTGCCCCCCTAGCTCCATGAAATATTCACATTTATCAAGAACGTCTTGTGGTGGATATATACCAGAATCCCCGAGGATCTCATCATCAATATATTCTTCTGCAGCCTGATTTGGACTAGCACACCATTGATAGTTAGTAATACTTGCGCTTATCTCCGGTTCCAGAATATAATTAATAAAAACCTCAGCAGTGTATTTATGTGGAGAATCCACAGGTATAACAAGGGTATCTATCCATAGAGGGGCACCTTCATCTGGAATTATATATGAAATATTCTCATTTTCATCTGCAGCCATATATGCCTCACCTACATAGACATGTGCTACACTCAGTTCACCAGAGGCAAGTTTATCTTTGATAGTCACTGGATCTTCATACCCTTCCAAGTGGGGTTTTTGTTTCAATAACAACTCTTCTGCCTCTGCTATTTGGGAAAGATTATTAGAATTAATCGAGTAATCCAAATATTTCAGAGCTACAGCCATCACCTCGTATTTACTATTCAACATACTAATGTTGCCACTGTAGTTCGAGTCCCAAAGAATCGACCAGCTTGTAACATCTTCAGTCACCACAGATGCATTGATAGCAATGCCTGTAGTGCCCCAAAGATATGGAATACTATACTTGTTTCCAGGGTCATAGAGTGGATTTAAAAATTCAGGGTTAATGTTTTCCAGATTAGGAATATTGTCTTTATTAAGCGCTGCTAATGATTTTGTTTGAATCAATTCACTTACAATACTGTCAGAAGTTATTACAACATCATACATTTCAGGGTTTGTTTCCAGGGAGGAAATCATATAATCCTCATCTTCAAATGTATATAGATTCACCTTCACTCCAAATTGTTCCTCGAAATCTTCAAGAATTGTTTCTCCAAAATAATCTTCCCAGTTAAAAATATTTAACTCCTCAGATAACTGTTCTTGAGGTTCGTTTGAATCAATACAACCAGAGAAACTAACCAGAATTATTAAGCATATACAGCCTATTGCCATCTCTTTTAATTTATCTCTCATCCATCATCCCTTCCAACAATATTTTAACATAGGAAATTCCTTTCCAGTATATAATATTACTGTGAAATAAATGCAACATTTCTCACAAATTCTGTTCTGGTTTAATCACATGTCAACACACTCCCTAAAAAGTGGTATCTTCAAAACTAATTATGTCTTGTAAAAAATTAAAAATCATTAAATAGCAATCCGTGTTACACAATGCTTGGAGGGGAAAATGGAACGCGGGAGCATAAACATAAACAAAAACTACGAGCTCGAGTACCGATACTTCGACAAGGATGCTAATTACAAATATTTTAACAGAAAATTTGAGATCTATCTTATAGAGAAAAAAACGCTTAAGAAAAACTATGTTCTCCATATGGACAACTGTGACACTACTCCCAGCAAATGGTCCCCGCATATTCACAAAGCTTCAAATGTCAACAAAAAATTATATTTTGGTGTGACAACCCTTAACTGGAATGACA
This sequence comes from Thermoplasmatota archaeon, assembly GCA_030612095.1. GTDB lineage: Archaea > Thermoplasmatota > E2 > DHVEG-1 > DHVEG-1 > JAUWWG01. The sequence goes on from JAUWOO010000008.1 coordinate 9,763, forward strand.
TAAAGAATAGCTTTGCAGATTGTATAGTTGATGAGATAGGAGAAAAAAGCAGAGAAAATGTAAAAAAAGCTATTGGGAAACTGTCTTCCCCAAAGGTGTAAAGGTAAATAAAAGTACATTTTTTAACTAATTGCTTCTGATTTTACATATTGCTTAATCTGTATTTTCCATGTGATGGCTCATATATCTGCCCGTTACGTCTGAGCCTATCCACTGCATCCTCTACCTTTCCAGATTCAACGCCATCTATCTCTGCCTCTTTTACAATGTCATTTCTATCTGCGTCACCATCTTCTGATGCATCACACAACTTTTGTATAATATCTATAATTGAACGCATTCTACTCTGTTGAGTATGGCTTATACCAGTTGTAATGATGTCAATATCAAATTTACCGGTTTCCCGATCCATCCCAACTCTTGTAAGATACTGTTCAATAATACCAATAGATCTTTTTGCGTCATCTATAGTTACCTCCTGGCTGAGTCTCAGTTTGGCACTTGCCTCTGCAAGTCTTACAAAAGCCTCAAGCTGTCTTGGTGTAAATGTGACAGTATCTTCAGATGAGTTTCTAAAATCTACATAATAGCCCTTGATTAGTTCCAATGCCTCATCAGTCATTATAGGATAGATGTTTCTTTTTGCATGTGCTATATACTTTCTTAGAAATTCAGGATCGAATGTTGGCATAACAATTTCCATTAACTTATCCCTTTCTTTTTTAGTACGTTTTGACTTTTTAGATTTTGTGATATTCTCGTTTATCTCCCCTGCCTTGTGAGTATGTAAAATATGTGTCGCAAGATCTGTATCCCTTCTCCTGTTGGGTTTGTCAAGAATTGAAAAGATTAGATCAAAACGAGAAATAAGGGCAGGTGGCATGTTAATCTGCTCATGCATTGGAAGGAATTCATCAAATCTTCCTAGTTTTGGGTTTGCTGCCGCAAGCACAGCACATCTTGATTTTAACGTTGCATTTATACCCGCCTTAGCAACTGAAATCTCCTGCTGTTCCATTGCCTGGTGAAGTGAACTCCTATCTTTCTCATCCATCTTATCTATTTCATCAATACATGCAACACCCATGTCAGCCAGAACCAGTGCTCCCGCCTCCAATGTCCACTGGCCTTCACCAAAGTCATCTCTGACTGCAGCTGCCGTAAGACCTGCAGCCGTTGATGCTTTACCAGAAGCGTAGATACTCCTTGGAGCTAGTTTGGACATATAGGTAAGCATCTGAGACTTTGCAGTACCAGGGTCTCCAACAAATAGCGTGTGAATATCACCCCTTATGCGAGTGCCATCGGGCATCTCTTTAGCAAGACCACCAAACAACATCAAGATTAAAGCCTCCTTTTCTACATCCATGCCATAAATCGTGGGTGCAATGCTTTCCCTCATTTTAGTATAAATATCAGGGTCTTTGCTTATCTTCAATATCTCTTTCTCATCTTCCTCGCTAACTTCTACCTCTTCAAACGCCATTTCCTGACTTTCAATGCTAACTGCATCCATAGCCTTATCAAAAGAAGTCAATCGAAACTGCCCTCTTCTTCTTGGTATAGAACGAAGCATACCATTTGCAATGATTCTATCCCCTGGAGATATCTCCCCTACAAGATCATCTTCAAGATACACACTTATTCTCTCTGGCTGAGCACCACCACGAAGCCCCTCAGGATTTTCCTGGATTTCTATCTTTTGAGAATCTATAAAATCAGACAAATTAGTTAAAAGTTTAAACGAAGAAACCCTTCCACATCCACCTTGATCTTCATAGCATTCGGAAGGTTCCTTTAAAATATCCTCTTCTTGCTCTATCCTGAGAACTGCACCACATTTCTGACATTGAAATGCGCCAACCTGAAGTTTAGGTCTCACTTCGGTTCTTTTCTTTACTAGACCCTCTACAGCAACGAATGTTCCAAGATGATTTGCACGAATTTTTCTAATAACTATCTTGTTTGTATCAGGAATATTTACAACTCTAAAATGGAGTTTTAATTTATTTTCAGCAGCAACATCAACATTTTTTAAAGCTTCCTCAGCATTAAATATTGTTTTGTAAGGTTGATTGATAAGCATTTCAGTGAGCTTTGGATCTGCTTTATCTATGTCCCAATAATCAACATATAAACTACGTTTCTCAGGATATTCAATGGCAACAGTCTCAATTCCAGGTTTGTAATTTTCTTCAAAGAATCTTTGCCATGAAGCTACTAAGCTCTCATCCTTAAGCAATCGTACCATATGAATTCCCCCGATGATTTTAGAACGTGAAATACAGGTTGGGTTTAATAATTTTAGCGGGTGTAGAAGTCCCGCGAGTGGGTGCACGTTTCATCTATTGACTGCCCATATGCATTCTCAACCCCGTTAACCCTTTGAGCATCAGCAGTTTGCGGTAAGGCTGCTCACTTCCGTGCCTCACCCGGTTCCCGCAACTAAGATGTACATATGATCCTCCAACCATATGTGGTCATCACCTCTAATCCCGAAGGACAAGGTCTCATCGTCAACAAATGGATCAATAAATGCTCGTTACATCGCCTCTTGGTTTCGACCCCAGCATATCGGCGGTTTCTGGTTACAGGGAACGCCTACCGCCCCAGTCCATTCTACACCTATCGCCATTACTTATCTCACAATGATCTCCGCATAATTTTCAACATATTTCTGAAGAACTGGAAAAACACTAATGCTAATGCTATTGAGATAAATACCAAATCACGAGTGATATAAAGCCACGAATACGGATCCGGGCCAGGAAACTGGAGACAATCCCTCACAAGTTGATAAATGAATAACGCTACGATGAAAAATAGGATTATATTAATATAAAACGACCATTTGTACCAAGTTTCCTTACTCATTTGATGAAATGCATTATCTGCCATATCAAACAACTCCTCTTAATTAACAAACAATGCATTGCGGAATAGATATATGAAAGTTATGCTTCCAAATAATCAAAGAAAATCGGTTAATTTCGGCTTTTTTACCTTATCGCTCACAAATAAAGAATTTATAGATTTCTCTACTAGTTTTATCCGTTGGCGTGAATAAGGCGAAATATTGTATTTTTCCGCGACTTCTTTTGAGATTTCCAAGTACTTCTTAACAGATTTTTCATGAACTGTAAGAATAAGTTTCCCACCACACTGTGTACATGTACCTGTGAGAGGAACCCTTCGATATGTGATATTGCATATAGGGCAACGAACTGACTGCTTACTAAACGCCCTAAGATTACCCAATATATCCGGTAGAAAGTGTCTTTCTATAACCTTGTACGCAACATCAGCTTCATCCACTGCCCGTATCTTTGCAGCAAGATTTAGCTGCGCATTCATCTTATCCATCATAGTTTTCAATGTTTTATAGGATGACATCTTTGGACCCGCAGATATATCATCTGTGTCATGTGTGAAACCGAACTGTTCATATTGTAACTCAGTACCTAGTCTTGAAGACACCAAATCCATTATAGGTTCCAATTCTTTGGGATTCTCATGTCGCAATGTAGCTTCATAAAAATCAAGAGGGTATCTTGCCATGGCATCAACGTTGTGAGCTTCTTTATCAACCTCTGACGGATCAATACGAGTTGTAAGAAGCAGGGGTAAATCCATCCTTCCACCACGTTTATCAGGAATATATGCATGGGAGAAATTCAAAAGTGCATCCATGAGAAGCATTAAACCATCTTCGTCGCCATCGGCGTTGCGACGTTTTGCTGCATGATAGAAAGGATGAGCAAAACAAACCTGAGCATCAGTAAAACCTATTATTCTAGCTAAAGACCCTGCAGAAGTATGCGGTGCCAACCCGACGGCAAGATGCCCTGTTAAATCTTCCAGTCTCCTAATTTTGAAAAAACGATTCAGTTTATAGAACTTAACTAGAAGATCATCTATAAATTTTGATACATTGACAAAATACTCTGCACAAGATTTCGAAATGATAACGTCCTGTACTTTCAACTCACAGATTTGATTATCAAATTCCAGAGTATTTCCGAGATAATCCTTTGTATAACCTAATTTTTTTAATTTTTGTATCGAAACGCTGATCTCTTTTGGTTTGAAATGTGTGAGAGGGGCATCAGTCATATCAAAACGTATTGTTCCATCTTTGAATACAGATACATTGTGTTTTGCTCGCAGTATTCCCTTCTCCAAAGACTCGGGTGTTTTATGTTTTGATATCGTACCTATTACACCCTTGATTGTTTCTGGAAGATTACGTTCTTTTATGTTGTTTTTTGCAATATCTAGTTCTTTGGATATACTGACTTTTTGGACCTCTATTCTTCCCTCAATGGGATTCGTATGCCCCCCACATGTACAAAATATCCGATAAGTGGTTTTGCCACACTTGGAGCATTCCCTTCTTCCTGCTTCAAATTCTATTGTGCCCTTTTCTGCTGCTACCCTAAATAAACGTTGGTTGCCACCATAGTTTCCAAGTGGAAATAAAACATGTGGTGGGGGCTTCATCTTTCTAGCATCCGCTTTCTCAGGTCGTCCCATACGTGTTCCAATTCGAAACGGTGCTTTTTTCCTAATTTCTATGCCAGCAAGTCTTGAAACCAGTGAAGTGGTATCTTTTGCTTCCCCTACATTTTCAAGTAGTTTAAATCTCTCTGTTTCAACAATACGATTATCTTTGATATCTAAACCAAGGCATCTGACAATAGAGTGGGCATACCTGTCCAAGATAAGTTTTTCTTGACTTTGTTTGTGAACTGCGCCAAGTTCTATGAGAATATTTTTTATTTCATCATACCTGGGAAGAACCAGTAACAAATCGTCAACTATTTCACCATGCTCCCTCACGAATCTTGAGAGTTTGACTAAATCATCAGGTGTTATATCATGCCAGAATAGATTATAATAGGGATGTAGTGGAACATTGTACCTAGTTGAAATTTCAAAAGCATCCAAAAATGATGGTTCTTTTAGATTGATTTCCCTTCCAAAATCTTCATTGATTTTCTTTTGAGTTTTTTCATCATTTTCCATGATACAGTGGATATCATATTCCTTTGGCAGACAGTTCAATGACTTCTGTAAATCCTGAATCCACCATTCGTAAACGTATGAAGAATCAGGAAGCAATGCATTATTCTCAATGAATTCTCCAAAAGGAATAAGAATTTCACCGAGATCAATTATTTTTTTAACATCGTATTTTTCAACATCCGCTACATCATTAACCTGAACTAAATCACCGTTTTGCAACAGTACAATGGGACCTTCAATCTGGCTGCATGGGGTACCTATTGTTCCCTTTCCAGGTCGCTCCGTTTTAATTTGTGTACCAACAGCAATAAAACCATCAAGTATCTTCATTGAAGCGGGGCTAACTGCAGTAGATGCTAAACCACCCGTACGAGCCCTACCATACCGTAGTCTAAATCCTCCTTTCCTAGATGGATGAGAAAAAACAGGCCTACCCGCAATAACCTCACCTATGTATTTGAGAGAAGGAGCAATCTCGGGAATTCCATCAGTTTTCTTATCCTCTCCACCGTTGCTTTTATTGACAAAAATATCGAGAAAATCCCATCCTTTGAGTTTTAGTTTTTTAACATGTTTTAAGAGTTTGGGCGCCTTAAGACAGAGACCTTCAGCAATTACAAGGCATGCCCCACCTCTAAGACGGTTTGTCTCAACCCTTGGTAAATCCCGATATCCTGTTACCTCCTCTTTTTCTGTCCCCTCACCCGTTATACAAATTGGACAACCTTTTGTTATCTTGTCTATCTCATCGACCGAGGGAGTATACTGCAAATGTTGTACCCTCTTATACAAAGGAATCTCCTCTTTGTAACGCTCTATCTCCCCAGATGTTGGCACATATTTTCCTATACCTAGTTCCCTTCTAACAACATCAGCAATTAAAACACTCATTGCCTGTCCTGTTCCACCTGCACTTCTGATGGGTCCAGAGAAATAAAGAGCTACATAATCAGTACCATCCTTGTTTTTCCCCAGTTTTACCTCTGCGATCCCTTCGAGAGGGGCCACTAAAACGCCTTCAGTAAGTATAGCGAGTCCCGTTCGTATAGCTTGATCTAAAGCATTTTCGATTTTATTGAATTTGTAGGTTTTCCCATTAACAATTTGTCTAGCGATTTCCAAAGACACAAGTTCCCTGTTGCCTATTTTTTTGGTAATCTCACGAATTTTTGGTGCTATGCCTTTTGGACCTACAAGCTGTTCTACCCGCACAGCAATGTCCAATGCCTGAGGTATTTCAACTTCAAGTTCTGGATCAAGACCCTTTTTTCGTGCCTTACCTGCAATGGAATAACATGATTCAATATCATCCTGAAGCTTGCTAAAATACGCACGCATATCTGAGCTAACTGCAATATCTCCAGATAAATCCTCACCCATAGTTACCCATCTCTAAAACTTGACGATCTACATATGAAAAAAAGAGGTTTAAAGCTTTGTATTTTGTGGAAGGTTGTGAGGTGGCAAAAATTCTTTTCGAAAGGATGGTAAAAAGTTTTACTGTTTTTCCGTCAACCATTTCCACAAAGGAATATATTTTATTTTTATCTGTTTGTTCTAATTTGTTCAATATCCAAAATCCTTTTATCAATATCTTGTATCTTTTTCTGGATGCCTTTGACTTCTCTAAGATTATAATTTCTCCTTATAAATGTTGTCATAAGGTAGGTGAAAGTATTCATTCAGATACGATAGAAATCTACGATATTGTATGGTTTAATGAAATTAATAGTATTATTGTTATTTTGGTGGCAATCCTAAGAACCTGTATATCTCCTTTCTCTTTTGAGGATTTAAAGAAACGTGCCATTCACCCGTTTTTTTTGATTTAAGGAGAAAATCTCTTTGGTATAACTCTTTGATTGCTTTTTCGACAATTTTTGCTCCTCTAAGATGTGATGGTAATCCTTTTACTAAATTTGTTTCTTCAGTATGAGAATTTCCCCATTTTGGGGGTTTCATGGACATCATTTTTCTTAGAATTTTCTCTTGAATTGCTCTTTTTTCCATTATCCATAAGGTTTAAATCTTGGAAACATATAAAGTTTATCTAATATTATGGTATATTAATATACCAAATTAGAAGGTTTTAAATAGGAGAGATGATATAATATTATAGTAGAATGAAAGAAACAACTATATTTAGAGCAGCATTAGGAGACTCCCCAGTAATTAGGGTACTTGATTTTTTAATAGAGGGAAGAGGATTAGATTATTCACTAACAGATATAACCGAAAATGCAAACATTGGATGGACAACGCTGCATAGAATTTGGGATCGATTATTGAGATTAAAGATCGTTGTTCCTACAAGAGAAATAGGTAGAGCAAAGTTATTTAAATTAAATGAAGAAAACCCTGCAGTGAAAGAATTAATAAGATTATATGATACATTGCTTTTTCAGGAAACTGAAAAATATTTTTCAAAAGAAATTGAAGTTATTATCCATTAGATTGTTTGCCACTCTTTTATTCTTTACAACTCCTGTAACATGCAATGTATGTAACATCCACCCCAACATGAACAGCCTGTGAAAGACAAGGTTTTACACCCTAAGATGTCGTCTGTTTATTCATAATAACAATAAATTACCAAACTTTTGATTATTTTTCCGTCGCTTTCAAGATTGTATTTACCGTAATGTTTATGTAATGAAAATCTCTTCAGATGGAATAATAGGTGCGACATATTTAGGGGAAATATCTCAATTTTGCATGGTGGAAGGCAATTTGAGGGTTGTGTAGCATTTGGTGAGGTAAATGACTGTTGAACCAGACATCGTAAAAATGTTACGAGAAGAAGAAAAACTCGGCAAATTTGACATGATATCACAACAATTCTCCAGAGAGATTGATAGCTTGGGGGAAGTATCAAAGCAAATTTTGGATAAGGATCCTTTAGTTATTGACAAGACCTTGAAAAATAAGGATCTTGAGATAAAATCAAAGAAAATTGACAAATCATCTATTGTTGAATCGCCAGATTTAAAAAAGATTTTTTTTCAAGACTATAACGATGTTCTCCTATATTTTGATGCATTTGGCAGAGTACTTAATATTAATGGAAAAGGAATAGATTTATTTGGTTATCCAAAGGGGAAATGCGTTGGAAAGGTGTTTTGGAAAATACCTAAATTTTCTTTGAGGTGTGATAAACAGATATTTATTGACTCATTCAAAAAGATATCAGAGGAGAAGGGGAAACAAAGTTTCATTTGTTCAGTTAATGATAATTTAGATAACGAACACTTTATAGATTTTTGCGCATATCCAATCTTGGATAAACAGAAAATCAAAAATATTCTTTTTGTTGGAAAGGACATAACCGAACAAAAGAAGATGGAAGATATACTCAGAATTAAGAATCATGCAATTGAATCATCCATCAATGCTATTGCCATTACAGATCTTAAAGGAAATTTGACCTATCTAAACCCGTCTTTCGTCAAATTGTGGGGATACAATGATGAAAAAGAGATTCTGGGAAATTCTATGCTGAAATTCTGGAAAGTTAAAGGTAGAACCGTTCACCTAATGGAAACATTGATTGAACGGGGTAGCTATATTGAGGAATCCGAGGCGGAAAGAAAAAACGGGACAACCTTTCATACCCAATTATCTGCAAATATTGTTAAAAATGAAGTAGGTGAAAATATTTGCCTGATGTATTCATTTGTCGATGTTACCAAACTCAAAGAAGCGAAAAAAGAAATAATTCGAACAAAAGAACATCTACAAAACATTATCAACAGCACTTCGGAACTTATAATTACATTCGATAAGAACGGTAAGGTGACCTCCTGGAATAAATCAGCAGAAAATATTACGGGTTATAAAAGGAGAGAGCTTATCGGGAAATCTGTAAAAGATGTAAAAGTGTTTGTCAATCCCTCTGAATTAATTAAGGCCATAGATAACCTATACAATGGACACAAAACAGGATTTGACGAGCTGGTCTTAAAAACAAAAAACGAAGCTAAACACACAATATGTGTCGCATGTTCAGGTATCAGAGGTGGAGATAAAAAGCCCCAGGGTGCTCTTATTGTTGGAAAAGATATCACAAAATATAGGGAAATTCACGGAAAAATATCACCGGGGAAGAGCTATCTTATCACCGATAATAATCCATCTGCCATCTATTCTTTTGAAAATCTAATCAATACAGGTTTTAAGGGTTTACTAATAACAAGAACAGATTCCAAGAATGTGGTAGACATTGCCCCTTCAAAACAATTCGAAATTTTATTGTTAAACAGGGCCAGACTGGGTAAAATTAGGAATATATCAGATCTTAACGAATTGACAACAAGTATTACACAATTTACTAGGGGAAAAACCAAATCCGTAATATTATTAGATCGTATTGATTATCTAATAACCCGTTTTTCATTTGAAGAGTTTATCGATTCATTATATCAAATTAATAATATCATAGTGAGAAACAATTCTTTGCTATTAGTACATATTAATCCATCAATCTTAGATGAAAGACAAATGTCAATCATTAAAGAAGAACTACATCCTTTACCCAGTGAACAAATTAGAGACCTACAAATCGATGATAAGTTGTTTCTCATTCTAAAGTTTATAAATCAGCAAAATGAAAATTCTGTTGCGGTTACCTTTAAAAAAATCAGCAGGGAGTTTTCGATTGTTAAATCCACTACGGCCAGAAAGTTGAAAATGCTTGAAGACGATGGATTGATTTTAATACGAAAACAAGGAAGAACAAAAGTTATAACTCTTTCAAATAAGGGAAATAGGCTGTTACATAAAAAGTAGATTATTTAACCTATCTCGCTCCTTTTTTGCCCCTTTTTCTGGACATGCACATATATAAAATTAATCTATTCAAAGTTGTGTAAAAATAGTTACCTGGAGATGGATGGGATGAAAGATAGAAGAGAATTTGATGTTAGATATAAGGTAGGAATTAAACTAGTAAGCAGCCAGATAGTGACCGTTATTCTGCTCATGTCGCTTTTAATGGTTACTCCGATATGCGAAGCTGATTCGGGTCCAACAACATATTTTGTACCGGATGATTATCCGGCAATTCAACAAGCAATAGATGTGGCAAGCAATGGAGATACAATCATCGTCAAATATGATACATATTACGAAAATGTGTATGTTGGCAAACAGCTTACTATTATTGGGGTGGGAAGTCCAGAGGTAAATGCTAATGGAGGATATTATGCGTTTGAATTGCGGGCAGACGGAATAACTCTTGACGGTTTTCATGTAACAAATTCAGGCCCCGGGGGAAATAAAGCAGGTATCAGGGTAACATCAAACAATAACATTATTAGAAATAATACAGTTAGTGGGAATAAAGAAAATGGAATTCTCCTCTACAAAGGATCCAACAACAATATGGTTTCAGAAAACACGATATCTAATAGCAACTATGGCATCCATCTTGAATCTTCTAGTGACAATACAGTCATAGACAATATTTTTGCAAATAATGGCGATGGAATTCATATTGTTTCCTCGTACAATAATATTATTGAAGAAAATGCACTTATCAACAACAATTACTATGGAATTCATCTCCGTTTTTCCAACAATAACGGTATTACAGAAAACGAAGTTACAAACAGTATTGTAGGAATTTATCTTTGGAATTCCAATGAAAATGTCATTGAAGATAATATCGTTAGTGGTAATAGCCTTCACGGCATAGATCTTCGTAATTCCATTAGCAATACAATTTATAATAACCGTCTTCTCAACTCAAAAAACGCCTATGATAATGGAAACAATAATTGGAATGCAATTAAAACCAAAGGAACAAACATCTTAGGTGGTCCTTACATTGCTGGAAACTATTGGAGTGATTTTTCAGGAAGTGACCTAAACTTTGATGGAATTATCGATTCGGTAAACTATATATCTGGAGGGAGTAGCAAGGATAATTATCCTTTATGCCCTCATGAAAACTATGCACCATATCCGCCCAGCAATCCTGCACCTTCAAATGAAGCAACCAATGTTGATGAAAAATCAGATTTAAATTGGGGATGTACCGATCCAGATTGGGGAGATGTACTGACATATGATGTGTATTTTGGAACGACCAATCCTCCTTCAAAAATTGAATCGAATCAATCTAGCACAAGCTATGATTTAGAAACCATGGGTGGTGGCACAACATACTACTGGCAAATTGTTGCCCGTGACGATCAAAATCATACGACGGAAAGCCCAATATGGAATTTCAAAACAAAAAGTACAAGTAGTGGCGGAAGTACCAGACCCCCAGGTGGAGGTTTTACTAACCAACCCCCAGTTGCAGATGGATCTGCGGGCGGGCCCTATCAAGGGTTTGTAGGGGAAGAAATCACATTTGATGGATCTCTCAGTTATGATTCAGATGGGATTATACAGACATATGAATGGGATTTTGGCGATAAAACAAAGGAATCTGGAGAAATAGTATCTCATGCATATTCTACGGAAGGTATTTATTCAGTTATTTTAACGGTTACTGACAATCTTGGATTTAAAGATTCATATGGGACGAGCGCTATCATAAGTAAACCAAATATTCCACCAAGTACACCATATTTAAACGGACCAAAAACAGGGTATAAAGATACAGAATGTAGCTACACCACCATATCAACGGATTTGGATAATGATGCAATACAATATATTTTTGACTGGGGTGATACTAAAACAACCACCAGCGACTTTTTACCAAATGGGACAAGTTACACAGCAAAACATAGTTGGACTGCTGCTGGAAGATATGTAATAAAAGTAAAGACATCTGATAACGAAACAGAATCGGGAACAACAGAACTAATTGTTTTAATAGATGCGCAATACACTGGTGATATCGGTTATCTTATCGACAGTAACGGTGACGGAGCATATGATTCGTTTTATGGCAATGAAACTGGAGATGAAACAAGTGTTGAAAAACAAGATGATGGAACCTATTTGATAGATAATAATGGGGATGGCAAATGGAACTATGAATATGATTTCACGACAAATCAATTAGCGGCATATGCAGATGAGGAAGTCGCAAAAGAAGATAATTTTACATGGATTATAATAACAGTAGGGTTAATGATTGTTTTTATTTTAGTTGCAATTATAGGGATATTTAGTAAAAGAGGAAATAAAGGTAAAAGGTAGGTGATATAAAATGGGATGCAAAAAAGAATTTATTAAGAGTAGTGTAGGAAAGAAGATTTTAAGCAGCTATATCGTAGGTCTATTGCTATTGACGTCATTCATTGTAGTGATACCAATTGCTAGTGCAGAAGAGGGTTATGACACGATAACAACATATCTAGATGAAGGAGGAATCAGTCCAGAAACAGAGTTTGAAAATGGGGAATTTGTCATTATTAATGTAACTGTGAACAATACGAAGGGAGATCCGGGAGGGGAACCATATAAAATAAATGTTACTAGCGAAACAGGCAAATGGATATGGGTGCATGTTCATGATAATGACACTGAAGGTTCACCTCTGAATGCATACAACACTAATAATGACAGTATTTACTGGGGTGCATTTCAAATCGGAGAAAATGAAACAAACCAAACTGGAAATCCACCATATCTGCGCTTAGATGATAAAAAATATGCAAATATATCTGAAATATCTGGGGGGAACTTCGACGGCGATTCAGATATTGCTTTTGCTATCATCACTGCGAATTATAGTGGCGGTATGCCTCCTTTGAATACTACCTTAATAGGACATGTTAATGATTCTGGTGGCGACAATCTTGAGAATGTTAATGTTTCTGCGAATAATCAGAGTTATGGTCTGGTGAATTGGACTTTTACTGATTCTGCTGGTAATTATGAGTTGAATATTACTGGCGGTGGGTATAATATTTCGTTTATGACGGGTGGTTATAATCCTGAGTTTTACCAGAGTGGTTTTGCTGAGAACAATTCTTATTGGGTGAATAAGACGTTGCATCCTTCTGGTGGTGGCGGTATGCCTCCTTTGAATACTACCTTAATAGGACATGTTAATGATTCTGGTGGTGGTAATCTTAAGGATGTTAATCTTTCTGCGAATAATCAGAGATATGGTCTGGTGATTTGGACTTTTACTGATTTTGCTGGTAATTATGAGTTGAATATTACTGGTGGTGGGTATAATATTTCGTTTATGAAGGGTGGTTATAATCCTGAGTTTTACCAGAGTGGTTTTGCTGAGAAGAATTCTTATTGGGTGAATAAGACGTTGCATCCTTCTGGTGGTGGCGGAGAAGATCCCCCTTACCCAAGTGAAGTCAATATCACCGTTTATGGTACAGTTTATCAGGATAACACACCTGATATTTCTATCCCCAATGCCAATATATCAGTAAGAACCAAGGGAAATCCAAATGATATTTTGAATACCACAACAGCCGATAATGACGGATATTTCTCGATGGTATTTCAACCGAATATGACTGCAACCAGTCAGGGTAACGGAGAAGTTGAATTGATTATTGAAGCTGAGGGATATGAAACTTGGGATAGAATTGAAGGTATTTGGTGGCTTATGGATGATATGGGTTGCATGTGGGAAGTTGACCATATTTATGTTGATAAAATATGGAATACAACGAATTGGGTATCTGGTTGGGTTAAAAATGAAACAGGTGCTCCGATAAAAGAAGCACATGTTGAAGCAGATGGTCCTTATTATTTCTATAATGAAACATCAACAAATGAAACAGGATATTTCACAATGAAAACGATTAGTGGTGATTTTGAAATCCGTGTTGGGAAAGACGGCTATTTTACAAGCTGTACTGAAATTTACATTGATTTCAGTTACCCAGTAATGGACCCATTAACAATTTATCTTGAGGAAATCCCCGACTATACTGCTTGGATAAATGGAACATTAACATCTAATGGTACCCCGCTTCAATATACCGAGATAATGCTATTCGATCCTTCTCATCCTAATGAGGGTGAAAAAGAAGACATGCCATTGACAGATGGAAATGGTTACTTTAATATTTCAACATATCCTGGTGAATTCAAATTAGTAACAACAGCAAGAGTAATTGGAAAACAAATGGATGCACCGCCGATAGGCATCGGTGGATATCAAAATGATGTTTTCAATGTAACAGTAAATGAAGGCGAATCAAAAAATATCGATATAAATCTATCAGTAGCATCACCTGACAATATATCTATTGATATGGCTTTTTCCAATTGGAGTTATGGCGCTGTTGCCATGACTAGAGCAATAATTGGCAATGCAAAAATCATAAGAACA
>JAUWOO010000035.1 GCA_030612095.1 Thermoplasmatota archaeon
ATGAGGATGTGGTTGCCTTAAAGAGTAATCATGTGATGATTATAGTAATGTCCCACTGCCTGCTATCATTAGAAGTGACAAAAAAATCTTATCTGGGTAGTGATGGGCTGTTTTAGATATCATCTAAATTGTGGACAAGAAATCATCTTTTCTTTTGAAAATGGTTTTTATTTGATGAAGTTACAGTGTATTTTAGATGTTCCCCACAGATTTACAGTATTTAGAATCATCACCTAATTTTCTTCAAAAAAGGATTGAGTAAACATAGATCAAAACAAAAATAAAAAAAAGAAAAAATTAAGGAATATTAAATTCCTTTTATTATTATGATGCTCTTGCTGATACACTTGAGAATTTATATGTTCCAAGAGTTGTATCTGTGTCATCATGTACGATGGTGATTGTTACATCAGCTAGGTCGCTGCCTGTATTACTCTCAATATCAATGAAATCTGATCCATGGATTGACCCATCACTACCTACTATGTCTCCTATGACAAATTTATGATATTCATTTGCTGTCAAATTCACTCCAAGGCCAGGGTGTACTAATACTTCACCATTTACGTAGACTGCAACTGATGCAGTTGACCTTATTGCAATAGTTGTCCAGTTTAACCCAGCATCGGTGTTAATTACGGATAGTCTGTCAGTGTCTTCACTTGCCAACATCTGAACTGTTGGTACAGTTTGCTGTACACCAATCATTCCACTTACATAGACATACACTGTTGCTGCTATCGCCACAGTTATTGCAACCATCAGAATAACACCGATAACAGCGGATACTGCCTCATCACCTTCTACAAATTTTCTATTTGCTTTCATCCCATTCTCTCCTATATTATCTTTCAAGGTATTAATAACACCAGAATATAAATAGTTTGTTTGCATGTAGTTATGCAGGTAGCTGATATCCCATATCCACCACCAACACCTGTGTTACGCAATACCTCATCACTACTTAGTTTTTTCTGTTATTTAAACCTGCTCTGAAAAAATGCCAATTTGTAAAAAAGCCAGTGTGCACTACCCGCAACCCTATAATCGCCATCCTAACCACCAAGAACCAGTTACCTGCATTTTTTACTTAGAATGATTACCATGACAACTATTATTGCCAAGAACACAACAAGAACTACATCAAATGAAGATAAACCTTTTGTAACCTCATTTGGTTCAATTGGGGCTATTACAGATACCGTGATGTATTTTGTTTTTGTATCGGAATCGCCGTCGTTATCAGTAACCGTTAATGATACCGCATATGTCCCTTTTTTTATATAACTATAAGTGGGATGTCGCCCAGTAGATGTAGTTCCATCCCCAAAATTCCAAAACCATGAAACTATAGTTCCATCATTGTCTTTGGAAGTATCAGTAAACTGTACTGGATCATTGACAATTACCGTTATATTTGCCGATGAATACGTAAAGTCGGCTGTAGGCCCAACATTTGATACAGATATTTGATGAGATGTTCCATCTGTAGCATCGTCATCGTCAGTAACATTTAGTGTAACCGTGTATGTCCCATTATCACTATATTGGTATGATGGGTTCTGCAGAGTGGATGTACTTCCATCTCCAAAATCCCATAACCAACTAACAATATCCCCATCTAAATCTATTGAAGTGTCGTTGAAAGTCACGCTTTGTGAATCAGTTGGACTAACTGGCAAATATCCAAAATCCGCAGTAGGTCCTACATTTAAAATGTCAATCTGTCGAGAGGTTTCATTTGATACTCCATAGTTATCGATGACCTTTAAAGTTACAATGTAAGACCCATCATCAGCATATTTGTGAGTTGCATTCTGTTCTGTTGATGTAGCACCATCACCAAAACTCCAGGACCATGAGATTATGTATCCATCCAAATCTGTTGAAGTATCGGTAAATCGAATAACATCCTGAGTAGTGGGATTAAAAGGCAACTGGGTAAAATCAGCAATAGGTGGTTCAGTAATTGGCTCCATCAGTGGATACATATCTTGGTTATCCCCACCAGAAATATTGTATGGTGTGTCACCGATGCCGTCACCATCTGAATCTATGCCTGTGTAATCATCCCAGTAGTTCCCAGTAGATGGGCTGTTCCAGATATTAGAAGACAAATCATAGGCGCTTTGTGTGTTGTTTAAAAAGTTATTATTATGTATGTTATTACCCCGACTCAAATCCCCTATATACATGCCACAGTTCGTTTCTGTGATGGTGTTCTGTGTGATGGTACTCCCAGACGACCCACGTATCATGACGCCATTTGTACCATTTTTAATTGCAAAGCCACTTATATTTACATGATTTGCAGAAACATTCAAAACATCCCCAGTTCCACCACCATCAATAGTTGTATTGCTTTTATCATCACCGATTAGAGTCATTGTTTTACCTATGAGCAAGTTTTCATAATACAACCCATTGTGAACATATACAGTTCCACCTTCCGTTACTGCATCAACACCATTTTGGATATGTTTGAAAGGATGCTCATATGTCCCAACCCATGGACCTTGTGCATTATCTCCATCAATATATATGGTAAAACTATCGGCCGTTACCCCACCAATTGGAAAAATCCCCAGGGATGAAGATATCATTAGAAAAGCTATTGACAGCAGTATCATCCTTTTCTGCATATTATTCCTTCCACCTGCAATTTCATAACATTTGTTGCTTTATAATTCTATTTTTTTACCCAACATGAATCCACATCTCATAAAGGTAGGTTCTAATCGACACATTGGTAGAGGAACATACGGATCTTGATTCAGCCAAATACAAGTTATTGGAATGAAATTGAATGATTTGTTTCTCTTCGATAAGATCATGACGTTTAATGAACTGCTGATAACGATGCAGAACAACTGGAAAATATTGCCCCAACTCTCTCCAGAGCTCTATACATCGTTCTTTCACCAGTTTTATCTTTGAGACCTAGTTGTCGCATAAACTCCAAAGGATAGGTGTTATTGATTTGGTGAACCGAAACAGAATGAGTTAGCTTATTACATGTCAAAACTTTTGTCAATGGGATAAAAGAGGTTGATTTCCCTTTGATCTCATCGAAAAGACTGTGGAAAAGACCATAATGTTTTTCTACTTTCTTCAGCATCACTATGCTGCCTAATGGAATACTTATGTTTGGTTTCATAATTGGGATATAAGGAAACATTCTCCTAATATCTCTTTTCATGGTGTCGTGTAACAGCCAAAGCGTCATATTTTTGTAACTCCAAAGTGTCATAATCCAAATTGGATTTCCAATCTGTTTTCACAGGTGGAAAACCAATGAAAAACATACTTGATGATGAGACGGTTCAATACCGTCTAAAATTCGTACTTTGGACGGAAGACAAAAACAAATCAATAGCTCAAGCAGCTCGCGATACGGGGGTTACCTAGAAAATGGTCATGAAGTATGGATATATGCTTAGCCCATATTGCTTGGAAAATATGATTCCAATTCGAATCATCTGCTAATTTTTAAATTGGGAGAAAGTGATGCGGTTGTTGTGAAAATGGATAGCACATTTTAGAGTTACATTTCTATGACATTTAGTGAGTTACATGACACATTAGGCTGTGAATATAATTATGTAATTGATTTATGTGGCGAAGTTAAGTTTTCAATCAAAAGTTTTGTTTTAAATTTGTTATATCTGTGGTGATATTATTACAATAACATTATCATTTTCAACGTTTGGATCTATGGTTGTTGAATCAGCAAGTTCCACTCTGATAGTTATGCTGTTAAGGAGAATTTTTAGTACAATATTAATCGCATCTTCAAAATCACTCCAACCTCCTGAAACATTATAAACCCAGCCAGGATTGACAATTGGAGGTGCAACATATCCTGGTTTTGGCAAGGGCATACTACTATTTAGGAAATCAATATCTACGCCATATTTTCCGACTGCGATTACGTTCAGTTCATCCTGATCCTCGTTAAATTCTAAGGTTGTATTTATATAATCGATCGCATCACTTGCATCAGACTGCGCTTCAACAAGAGTTGCAACAGATCCAGTATAACCTCCAGGTATCCATATACAATCAGGAAATCCTGCTGTTACTAATAGAACAATTTGCCTTTTTTCTGAATTGAAATTACCATCATCATGTACAAGATCTGAGGTGTATCTCAAAGCACTTGCTAAAGGTGAATGACCACGAGGGTGAGAAGTTGAACGCAAATCACCTGAAATGTTCACGTAATTTTCTTCTGTGATAATTGTTGGGTTGAGTACAGTTTCTGGATGAGGAGGGTCATTATACCCATATTTAACTACGGTTAATTCTACAGAACCATCATGTGGAAAAACATCTTCGTCCCTCATGGCTTTTTTTATACCTTCTAACATCACAGCGTTCCATTTGTTAGGCGCTGTACCATAACTATTGTCAATCCAGGCCCCATCAAGAATCATTGCAAGTTGTGTAAATTCGTGTGTTACGATCCCAATGACCTGTACTTCTATTCTAATAATGGCAGGTTCTCCCACCAGAACGTTTCCTACATCCCAAATACCTGTTTCATTATCGTATGTTCCTTGTCCAGCGATGCTGCTATCATAAATCAAACCGTCTGGCACTAGATATTTTATTTTAACATTTCCTGATCCATTAACATCCCCACCATAGCAGGTTACTGTAATTGTAATATTGATATGTTCACCTATTATTGGATACAAATTATCAACCGCGAGTTCTATGCCTACATCACTCACTGGCTTTAGATCAATTGGCCCCATAAATATAACAGAATCACTCTGAGTATCAATAGCCGTTATATCAACCTCTTGATACTCACCTAGGCGACTGAGGTTATATTCAAATGAAAAGAGCATTCTCTCACCCATATTCCATACTCCATCTTCATTTTTATCATCCAACCAGTCTCCCACTGGTCCCTCATATTTTATGCCCCCTATGGTTATTGAAATTTCCGTATCCAGTTCCAATGGTTCTCCCCCCTGATGTTCCAGTACAACGTTCGTTCCCTCTATTCTACCACCGATTTTTACAATTGTTTTGTTTTCAGGACCTTCATCCGAAAGGACTTGGAAGTAAATCAAAGAGAAAACTGAAATGGCTATCAACAATAGCAACATTGCACCAATTATCTCAGATACCGCTCTATTAGATTTTTTAATCTTCATTTTTTGCCACCATGCTCTTATATAATCCAATCAGTGTGCTCTATTCCATTATTTAAATTCTACATATAGCTAACATAAATCAAGCATCTCATTCAATCAACCCAAAAGCTATCTGGGCGGAAATATCTACTTCTTTTATGAAAAGATTGACATAATCTCCAGAACTATCAATAAATTCTAATGTTACCCGGTCACTGGCAGATGTTATATTATAACCAACTTCACTAACTCCATTACCTTCATACTCAAATCCAGAGATAGATTGCATTAATGAACTATTAAGAGCTATATACCATGCATCTGCATAGTTGGTTACGATGGTGATGTCTGTAACATTGTTAATCTCAGTATATTGATTATTGGGGTTTATAACCTTCAGATATATTGGATAATTCCCATATCCACTAACAGATGTTCTTCCAGCAATTCCAGATATGTTTACAAAAGTAAACGATAAGTTTTTACCAAACTCTGTCACAAAAAAAGATGGCTTACCATACAGTATATTTGACGGATATTGACTCAATATCAAAGATCCTGCTTCATAGACATACGATTGATCAACAAAGTATAAATTTCGTGATGAATATTTTATGACATCCGTTGAATAAGAGCTAGACACAGTATTATTTTTGACTGTTATAGTACAACTGTCTTCTATAATACTTAAGCTGTCAAACGTTCTACCCAAATCAAAAAATGGTATTTCTTTGTTACCCAGAGTTATAGTAGCCGATATTGCTGTACTTTGGTTAACTATTGATTGAATATCTAACGCATATTTAAGCATAGCAAATTGATTTGATACTTCCTCCATATGTGCAGCTTCTTTTTCTTCAATCCACTGTGGAACATACACTGTTTTTACCATAACCATAGCAGCCATTATCAGTCCAATGAGTAGAACTGTTACAACTATGCCTACAACTGCATCATCCGAGTTTTTAATTTTTTTCATTCGCATTTAAATACCTTCATATTTTTTTACATATTGCATCAGAAAATGCAGGAGCAGTTTCCCTCGATAAACCCAATTTCTGCCCAATACTGTAGAATTGATAATAACCTATACCAATAGGGAAATCAAAGCTCCAGTTCCAAGGATGAAACGTATCTGTTCCAAATTTAATCCAACCATCTGGACCACCTGTATAATTCCATGTACGAAGACATATGCAATCTATATCCCAGTTATCTTGAATTGAATCAGAAGATTCTGTGGCGCCAATAAGTTGAATGGTGTATGTTGATGAGATTAACCCTGTTGCAGAAAAGTTATTCCATCCCATACTATTTATGGTGCCAAGATTGGTCCAAGATGCTCCGTTACGATATTTAACATATAGGTTCTCTGAACCAGTATGCGAATCAACATAGATACAAACGCTTCCATTGGTTTTATCATTGACCGCTGATGTCCATTGATATTCACGGTCTATTGTATAATTTGTATTGCTAGCTCCGGCTTTGTATATCCCCATTCTTATGTGGTCGACCCAACGGTCATCACCACCACCATCATTATGAGTATCAAGATAAATAACTAAATTGTTAATTTCTGTTGCTGTGAGTGTTTCAGGAAGAGTATGTGTAGTATATGCATAAACAGGGTTACCATTTGTTCCTGCGGTTGCTTCATATTCTATTGCAGATGACCATGAACTGCCAGCGCCTGTTTTATCATAATAGAGGTTGAATCCATCATTGTTTGCACCATCTTCTGTAGCCATACGAATAGAAATATTAACAGTAAACCCACTACCTGTCTCAGCAGTATTCTCAAATGAAAATATTCTTTCTTCTTGAGAAGCATCCTTTGCTTCACGAATATAGCTACCGCTATGTGTCGCTATATCATCATCTGCTGCTGTTACATATTCAGGGTCGCCATTATTGGTATGAGTATCCCATTCCGTTGTTGCCTCAGTATGTCCATCAGCATCAAGCCATTCATTTATATCTGCTGCTGGAGAACCAGTATCACTCTCCTGAATGTTCATGACATCAGAATCAGGTGCTGTATCCTGTGCATTTGCAAAATTGGTTTCACTACCGACATCAGAGTTACTATCAACATCACACGTATTGCTATCAACGGCATCTTTTGTTTCATCGCTGATGCCACTAATATTGTCCCATGAACTGTTATCATCACTCCATCGATAATACAACGTGACATTATCTAGATTGAGAGATCCTGTTGCAGTTATATCAAACGGTGAAGATGTTAACTCATATGGATTAATGGTATCAACAGATGTGAATATAGAAAGAACAGAAAATGTTCCGGTCATTACTAAGGAGTTGCTTCTAGTGTCGAGTATATTGACTTCGAGTTGTTCTCCCCCTGAAACCAAACTTTCATATGAAAAAACAACCTTTTCGCCCGCACTCCAAAGTCCATCACCATTGAAATCATTATATAAATAATCTCCAGCAAGTATGGGATCCACTGGTTGACCGTCTACTGTCAGCACAATTTCCGAATCAAAGTTCAACGCCTTTCCACCATAGTGGCTTAGTATAATATTGTCATCATCTATCTGACAAATAATATTGACAGATGGAGTAGGAGGAGTATAAGGAACAGTTAAAACAGAGATATAAACCACAGAGAAAAGACTTACTGATATTCCTAACAGCAACATGGTTCCAATTATCTCAGATACCGCATTATTTACTCTTTTGGTTTTCATTAATCCCACTTTTCCACATGTTTACATCCCCAGTAACACTTTAAAAGCCAACCAACTGATCAAGACCAACACAAAGATATGTTTTACACTTGAAGATACGTTCCCATCCTCAAAAACGCCTGCTACAAGTCCCGAACCAAGTCCCTGAACCAATGTTGCAAGATAGAATACCATAGAAACATCCCTCTGATCAACAGCAACTCCGCTACCCATTACACCTTGAAGTCCTTGAGCGCCAGATCCTGTTATATTTGGAATAAAAGTAGAGGCCAATATTGCTATTATTGCCAAAAATACAAACATACCGACATAGACTACAATCACATAGGAAGCCATGTTCAACTTTCTTTCAGATTCAAGCATTTTGATTTCTCTAGCATCTTTTGCAGCGAGATCTAGTACATCTGCTACATTTCCACCACTTTTACTGGCTTCAATAATCAAAGAGGTGGTCCGTCCAATTGATTTTGTGCTAACTCTCTTTGAAAAGTCAATCAAAGCATCGGAAACATTGGTTCCCCAGGAAACTTGTTGAGAAATCTTTTGAATTTCAGGAGTTAATATTCCATAGCTCCCCTTAGAAGCAAACAAAATCGCTTTTGTAAATGTCATTCCAGCACGTCTGGATTCTGCCAGGTCACGTACGAAATCTGGAAAAATTGAATCCATCTTGTGTATCTTTCTAGCAACCATATATTTATACATCCCATAAATACCTGTTCCAGACAAGAGAGCCAAAACGAAAAAATCAACAGGAGTGCCGATGCCTTGGATTATACCTACAATAGATAAAATCGCCAATAATATAAACACGGAAACAGACACTATTGTAGCCACGTTAATACCATGTTCTATAATCTTATCGTTTGGAACAGGATTTTTTATGAAACCAGGTTTTGGAGTATTCAACATATATCACGCCCCCTGAGACATAGATTGAACAACTACTGTAAATCCCACATGAATAAGTGGAATAACCATGAAAATTAAAATATAAAGAAAAGTCGTATTAAAATCACCACTTATTATCATCATAAGTGGAATAACTATAAGCAACATGAGTACCCCTGCAACAGCTGATGTAACATAACTTTCGGCCATGACGCCTAAACTTTCAAGAAGTTGTTTTTGATCCTGTCTATGTTCCCACATATATTGATTTGCTTTAGCCATAAAATAAGATTTAAGGGAGCCACCCGAGGTAACCGTGACAACCAATCCTTGCGAAAATTCTTTAAATTTCTGAGAAGGCGTTCTTTTGATATTGGCCCTAATCGAAGTGAGAATATCATTACCCAACAGCGCAACATCCCTGTAGATCCAAGCAGCTTCTTCTTTGACTTCTCCATATATCTCCTGCTTGGAAAGACTCCTAAAACTCTCAGTAGGTGTAACACCTGCAGAAGTCATGGCTGAAATGAAATTCAAAGCATAAGCAAGATCCGCATCTATTTTTTTACCACGTGCCCTTGCCCTAATGCCCGGCAAGAATAGAAAAACAAAATATATGCTAATACCAATTAAAGCCGGAATAATAAGAAATAAAATTGTTATCACATTATCCAAATAAATACTAAGTGATGGCAATACCATAAACATCAATATGGAGAAAACGATAAGTGATATCATAAACCCCAATAGGGAATTAAGCATCGCAAACGTTAGATATGCTGCCCCTCTGATTTCCATATGGGCAGATTCCAAATTGCTTATGAGCTTGTCACTTACTTTTTTCTCAGCAATTCGTCCAAACCATTTATAGCTAAGCTTTTGTTGTTTAGTTAGAGGCATTTATTACCCTCCAGAATTTTTATGTTTCTTCTTTTTTTCTTAATTAAGAATGCGGAAATTTTTTCCCCATTTTCCTTAATGGGATTTTCATTCACTTCATTTGTTTCTCTTAATTTTTCCTGACCATCTATTTTACTGTTGTCGCTTATTTCAAGTCCCGTCATGCCTTTTTTTATCTTTTCCATCAATTCATCAGGTGACTCGACGTAAGAAGCTACTAAACCTGCAACATCTTCAAAAGCCCTAATCCTGTTTTCACACATCCAGCAAAGTATTTCCGTCCTTCTTGAAAGTTCTTCCTTCATTTCTTCCTTACTTATACCCATTTGACTGCTTAAGCGTTCCAATATATAGCTTTTACCTGAATAAACAAACTTGTCTTCAATAGGATCCCAATGGAATACCTCGTTTGTCAGAATCTCTTTTGTCATAGGATCTATGTCAATAATTTCCACGATCTGTTTGCATCTTCTTACGTGTTTATCATCAACACGCGTGCTTATCTGAATGGATACAATATCTAAAGATTGCAACATAATACGAGGGATATCAATTGGTTTGCCTTCCAGCCTGTGAATAAGAGATTTAGCAGAATCAGCATGAAACGTAGAATATGTTGTATGTCCTGTAGCCATTGCTTGAAATAACACATATGCTTCCTTACCCCTTATTTCCCCCACTAAAATATAGTCAGGTCTCTGTCTAAGAGCCGCTTTCATAAGATCATATAGGTCTATTTCACCGACTATTCTATTACCTACAACTTCGCCAAAACCCGACCTAGAAACACCGGGAATCCAATTTGGATGTGGAAGATTAACTTCTCTGGTTTCTTCAATGGAAACAATCTTAGATTCATAGGGAATGAACAAACATAGGGCATTTAACGTAGAGGTTTTACCAGACGCAGTACCGCCAGCAAAAAGAGCATTAGCACCATGTCCTACAGCCAACCACATATATGCAACTATCTCAGCAGACATGGTGTTATAATCAATCAGATCCGTAGGAGTAATGGGATCATCACGGAATTTTCGTATAGTAAATGTAGAACCTTTCGTAGTGATCTCTGTGCTAAGCGTCATCTGGATTCTAGATCCATCTGGCATTGTAGCATCTAACATTGGCTCAGCAATAGAAATATACTTATCACATTTCTGAGCAAGCTGGACAACAAAGGCAGAGAGTTCATCCTCATCATCAAATTTTACATTACTTTTTAATGAACCGTGTGCCCTGTGGAATAAAAACATTGGCACGCCAGAACCATCACATGAAATGTCCTCAATATTTGAGTCCCGCATCAATGGATCTAGTCTCCCATATCCAATAAATTTTCTTGCAATATAATACAAAATCTTTCCCTTCAAAGTGCTATCGATCTGTATCTTATAGTCCTTTATTATCTGGTCTACATTCTTAACTAAAAAATCATCTACAACATCAGATTCAAGTTGATCTAAGCACACATCAAGTGTTCTAATTAATGTTTCTTGTATGAAATTAAGTATCTTGGATTCGTCTTTTTTTAGAGTGGGTTCTTCAACCCAATAATATTTGTCAAGGGAGCCAGTATCTTTTAGTATTCTGACATAAGCATATGGTTCATTTAAGGGGTAGAAATCAATTTCCTCTAAATCTGTTTTCTCCGATAGAACTTCCTCTTTTGCCGAAGCAACTGTATCTTCTTCGTTGCATTTAGGATTTTTTATTTTAATTTTTTGACTGGGGTTACCCTCAACAACAACCTCTGAATTGTATGATGAATGCTTAGTATTTCTTCTGAACATATTGTATATCCATCCCTATATTTTTCATAACTTCCAAAGGATTTTCGATATAGTTTGCGATCATAGCTGCAACTTCTTTAAAATCCTTAATATTTTCCTTTCTCATCCATTCCATCAATGTAGCTCTGCTTTTGATTTCACTTGTCATCTTTTCCCTGCTTAGCTCCTTCTCTGCCCTAATACGTTCTAATATGTAGCTTTTACCGGAATAGATAAACTTGTCTTCAACAGGATCCCAGCGGAAAACCTCATTTGTCAGAATCTCTTTTGTCGTAGAATCAATATCAATAATTTCTATGATATGCTTACATCTCCTTACCCTTTTGTCCTTAACACGCGAAGTGCCCTGTATACATATAATATCTAAAGCCTGAAGCATAATACGTGGTATGTTGATAGGTTTACCTTCCAATCTATGAATGAGAGATTTAGCAGAATCAGCATGGACGGTGGAATATGTTGTATGCCCCGTAGCCATTGCTTGAAATAGTACATATGCTTCCTTGCCCCGTATCTCTCCAACTAAAATATACTCAGGCCTCTGTCTAAGAGCCGCTTTCATAAGATCATATAGGTCTATTTCACCGACTATCCTATCACCTACAACCTCGCCAAAACCCGACCTAGAAACACCGGGAATCCAATTATGATGAGGGAGATTAATTTCCCTTGTCTCTTCAATAGAAACAATCTTTGCTTCTGGAGGGATAAATAATGCAAGTGCATTTAAAGAAGAAGTTTTACCTGATGCGGTACCACCGGCAAAAAGAGCACTAATACCATTTTCCACAGCCATCCACAAATATGCCATCATGTCAGAAGACATGGTATTAAACTCTATCAGATCCGCTGGAGAGAAAGGATATTCTTTAAATTTTCTGATGGTAAATGTAGAACCCCTAGTAGTGACCTCATCGCTTAATGTCATCTGTATTCTTGACCCATCAGGCATTGTAGCATCAAGCATAGGGCTAGCAATAGATATGTGCTTCCCGCATTTTTGAGAAAGTCTAATAACAAAAGCAGAAAGTTCATCTTCATCTTCAAATTTCACATTACTTTTTAATGAACCGTGTATTCTATGATATAAAAACAATGACACGTCAGAACCATCACAGGAGATGTCCTCAATATTTGGATCTTTCATAATTGGTTCTAATCTGTCAAGCCCCAAAAACTTTTTTTTCAAAAAATATTTGATTTTTTTCTTTGATTCTTCACCCATTTCAAGCATATAATCCTCAATAATCTGTCCAACCTTCTCCATCAGATACTTTTCCGTACCCTTTGATTCAAGTTCATCAGTATCTGATGTAAATCCACTTAGAGTCTCTTTTATGAACTCCAGGTTTTTGGATTCTTCGCCCGATAATCTAATTTCCATTAAGATATAACGCCTATCAAGTGTCTTCGTGTCACGGATTATTTCAGCATATGCAAATGGTTCCATCAACGGATAAAAATCGAGCTCAGTCCAAGATTCTTTCGTTGAAAAACCTAATTTTTTTAATGTATCTAATTTAAGTCGCTCCGCATCCTCTAATTTAAGTTTCCCGTCATCTGTCACAGTTTCAAATTTAGTTTCCATAGGCGATATGAACGGTTTTTCTACATCTAAACTTGAAGGCAGTGGTGCTATGGTTTTATGATCATCTGAAATTTTTTCTAGGGGTTTTTTCTTTTCAAAGAATGCATGTCTC
>JAUWOO010000055.1 GCA_030612095.1 Thermoplasmatota archaeon
GTCAACAAACTTCCAAATATAATTTTCTTTTTCATTTTTTCACCAAAATATAATTTTTATATAATATAGAGTGCGATATATTAATTTAAATGTTTCGCTTTACATAATACGTTCTTTACGACATGTATTACAAACCATATTGATTAATACTTTATCATTACTCTATACATCTCATAAAAACTGAATCATTATAAAAGAAAAATGCACTTTCAAAAGGAATGTAGATGCAAAGAGGAATATTGAAGAATTTGATCATATCAGGAATCCAATACCTCTGTTTTCTCATCGAATTTTATATCCATCTCTTCAAGTTCATCAAGAATCGGGTTGTAAATCTCTGGGATCACTGGGATGTGTGTTCCAGTTATATCAATTTTTCCTTCTAGAATCATTTTTACTGCAATCGCTGCGGGAAGCGCAACAGTTCGGGCAACTGCAGAATCTCCATTTAGTATACCATAGTCGAGCAATGTAGAAGTGATGTACTCTTTTTTGGATGGATATTCTGCAACGAATTCATGATGCATCACAATCATATCTATTTCTTTTTTATCCAGAGACATTTTTTCCAGGGTTAACACATTAAGATAGTCTAGTGGATTATCCTTATCTTTTGGCAGTGGTTCGTTACCAAAAAGACCAAGCCATTCGAGTCGTTTGATAACTGCAGAATAGACCTCCAACCCAAGGAATGATGCTGTTGCCTTTGGAAGATTTTCATCTTGCCCTACGCCAATAAGATACCTTGTAAGATCACTATAGGTTTTACCGCAAAATTCCTCTGGGGACTCTTCAGTAAGCCAGCCCAGTGCCACAATCTTTCTCATTGTCTCGCACCATCCAGTCATCCTAAACGTTCCACGATATACGGTATCTGCATCTTTTAACCCGTAGATGTCCTTGTACGGAACCGAATTTCTGTTAGGATAGTTTTCAAATGTTCCAATACCTGGAACATCCTGGAGTGTGTAATTTTCAAAGAGTTGTTCACCTGGGTATGATACCTCTTTCCCATCTTGCAACCATTTTGAAGGATTACGAGAAGCAAGAAGAACTCCGCGAGGAGACCATGAGAACTTGTATCCAAACGGGTTGGTGTTTGCTTCATGAGATGGAAGAGCACCGGTTGTTGATCTAAAGCTAACAATCTTTCCCCCTTTGCTTTCAACATCATGGATTACCCTCATCGCAGACATATGATCAATACCTGGATCAAGTCCACTCTCACTTAGAAGAATGACTCCCGCATCTTTTGCTTTGTCATCAAGTTTGTGCATTTCATCGCTAACATATGAGGTGGTCACCAGGTGTTTTTTATGTTTTATACAAAGTTTTGCAACTTTAACGTGATATGCATATGGTAAAAGGCTGACAGTCACATCTGACTCAGAAACCAATTTTTCCAACTGAGCATCATCAGAAACATTTAATGCCTCTGCCTCTCCCCTTTTATGAGAATCTATTATTTTTTCGGCTTTGCTAACTGTTCTGCTTGCCATTTTCACATAATAATCTGGTTGGTCCAAAAAATACCTTACCAGAGGTTTAGAAACCATTCCTGCCCCAAGAACTAATATCCGCTTCATATTTTCTAACTCCCTTATGTTATAGAACCGTTGAGGGCGAACAGAATTTCCTTATATATATCTGTCGATGTACTGATAGTCAGGCGTGAGTTTACCATGATGAAGGATAACTGCCTTTTTTATTGCATATGGAAGCTTGCAATCATCAAAATCTTTGGTAAAATCAGCCTTTGCAATCTCTGGTATAAAGTCAAAAAGTGCGGTACTGAATACATGTGATGATTCTCTTGGTAGTTCGCATGGAAGATTGTCGACCCCCATAATAACAATACCTTTTCCTTCAACTCCCGCTTTTATCGAATCTGTTTTTGGATTGTATATAAATGAGGGAGTATCTGGAGTGGTTGATTTTTCAGTAAATTCAATTGCCCCATTAATATCTATACTTATATCCCCAATTACCTGGAGTTTATAACTCACATCATAATCCTTTTTTATAAATTCCTTGGTGATAAGTCGAGGATATTTAATATCCCAGTAGATGCAGTTCATGAGCATTGTTAAATCAGGAACATACTTTTCAAAGACGGATCTGTATTTCTCTGGATGATTATAGTAATCCTGAATTTCAAATGTATTACCTGATGAAATTGGTTCTACCATGTCTTCTTCCTTGAATACCACCTTGTAAATACAACGATCTGAGGGATTATCATAAATATCTTTGATTTCTTTTGGAGAAATCTCCTTTACGGGCAGAATGTCAAGGATTTCCTGGGCACCCTTTGACACATTACCGTATCCGGCAAATCCAACTACAAGAGGTGTTAACGATTTTGGAATGCCATCTTTCTTTATCTTCTCTCCACCCTCCTTCAAATGTTTATTTGCATCATCCAGATCCTTGTAATGGATTGTTTGTTTTATTTCATTAAATGGTGTGTCTATGTTCTGAGATTTCAACCTTTGTCCAAATGACCAAAGTGTATCAATCATTCCAGCAAGTCCTGCAAATCTACCAAAGAAAACAAGACGGAATCCTCTCTCGTCAACTATTCTTTCATAATCAATAAGATTACAGCCAAGATCCATCATTTTCCTTAGCATAGGCATATTGTATTCCTGCCCCTTGATTGTATGGGAAAAAAATACGTATGTTTTCCTAGACTCAAAGAAATCGATGGGTATCTCTTTTACAGCAAAAACAATCGGACAGGATGAAACATCCTCCTTAACAATTGCACCTGCCTTGACATACTCATCATCTGAATAAGTACGTATTTTTGATGGTTGAATTATTGTTTCAATACCATGTTCCTCTTTAAACTTCTTGACATGCTCTGGGATTAACGGGACTCTTGCTTCCCACTTGTTTTTATCTTCTCTCCGGATACCTAACATAAAGCTCATAAATAATCCTCCAGATAAACCTCATCCCTAAAGATTTTAAATACATTATTGTGAGAAATATAATATCTTGTCCTATTTGAATCGTAGAATCGCCCCGACATGACCGAGGTTTGCAAGTTCTTTATCATCAGTAAACTCGACATCAGCATCGGTTCTTTCGGCGAATTCCAGTATCTCTTCTATGATGTCCACTTCCGATGTTTTTTTACCACAACATGGACATGTTCGTTGGATCCCCTCTTTTACTATCTGACAATTTTCACATATCCATCCACGGGGTGTATAGTTTTTTTCTACCAGCAGTAGCTCTACTTGCCCATTCCTAACAGCATCTAAAGTTTCTTTTATACCATAAGCAACAAGCCCATCTTTCAGTATTTCCGCTTTTAATAGTTTAACGGCCTCCTGACTTTTCAGCTCTTCCCTTTCAGAAATTATATGTTTGGACTTTTTCACGAGTTCGACTTCGTCATCGATGTCAATATCAATAATATCAACAACATTATCTTTCAAATTTTTAGGTAGCATTTCTCTGAACTGTAACTTAGCCTGACCTGGACCAGCAAGGATAATACGTTCGTCTGCCCTTTTTTGAAGTGCTTCCTCTACTTCTGAAAAGAATGCATGTATGGCCCCTCTTCGCAATCTATTGAATCTTGCTTGAGACCACCCACCTTTCTTGTGCTTATTCATAATATCTGCTGAAAGTTTTTTTGTATGTTCCACTTCACCCATTGACACAGAAAATATCTTTGCGTAGTTTGAGCTAATCAATAGTAACGTGAAGGACTCCCATTCATCCTGTAGTCTAGCTAGTGGACGTAAGTATGGGGAAGAATCAACAACCATCAGATTCTCAACCTTTACATGTAGAGGAATATATCTCAGAAAATTATGTTTATGAGAAGCAAAGATAGCAATATTGTCTCCGGTGTTTTTCTTTAGAATATCAAGAATATCCTTTACAGTATTTGTGAAATTCTTCAGTTCACCCCTTTTCAGGATAGACTCGCAGGCCTTTATCCTTCTATCAATGAATTTTTTATCCACTGCTCTGCTGATATAAAGACTGACAAAACTGTCTTCACTATCTGGATCATACGTCTCTGAAAGATCCCTGATGAACTCACCAAGATTTTCTGACATGATTATCATCAACAGAAAAAGAATGTAGTTTATAACGTCTTTCTGCCCAGATTTTTTACTTTCAGTAAACCTAAAACAAAGAATAAATAGTTTGCACGTCTTCGTATGTATTTATGGTGAGGCGGACAAAACAAACCCAATTTCGCGAATCAGATGTAATCAGCGCCTCAGAAATCGGACAATATCATTACTGCCCCATGGCATGGTATCTTCAAAAATGTGGATATGAACCACAATCGCCACTGTTAGAAATTGGTATAAAGAAACATGTGGAACATGGTGATATAATAGATCGTGTGCAGGTCAGTGCAAAAAAGTCAAAAGTTCTTGCCGCTGCTGGATACATGTTATTGATAGTTGCAGCTTTAATTATCATATTTGAGGTGATTTTATAGATATTTCCATAATATTCAGCCTTGCTTTACTAGCATTAGCTATCCTGTTTATCTCAATATCAAGGAAGATGAATAGAACCGTTAGCAAGTTAAAAATCAAACATAAAATCCAAGACGGAAAGATCATCTACTCCGATTTAAACATGCCTGCAAAACCGTTGTTTTCAAAACGCTATAGAATCAGCGGTAAACCAGATTATATCATAAAAAAAGATGGCCACCAGATTCCAGTAGAGGTAAAAACTGGGCAGCACCATGAGCCGAAAAAAAACCACGTATTTCAGCTCGCAGCCTACTGTCAGATATTAGAGGAAAATTATGGAGGTTTCGTACCATATGGAATACTCGTCTACAGCGATACATCTCAACAGTACAAAATACCATTTGGCCCCAAAATAAGATTTGAGCTTGAATCCGCTATAAAAAAAATGCGGCGCATACTCAAAACAAAGAAAACTGCAAGAAATCACAATGATCTTTACAAATGTAGAAGTTGCTCAATGAGGAGCTATTGCGATAAAAAGATTATCTAAAACATATAGTTCTGTAATATATACATTCATATATACATTTATGCATTTAAACTGTTTACACTACAGGAAAACCTGATTACTCTCACAATTGATATTATTTATATATCAGGAAACCTATTATAATAATCTCGATATGTGCAATATGGGGGTACACAAAATTAGCATCTATAATACATTATCAATCTCAAGATTGTTACTTGTTGTAATGATATCAAGTTTTCTTATATTTCCAGGTATAGTAGACCCTGTTTATCCAATGAAAAATAGCGCAAATATAAACCCAAAAATCGTAACCAAGCTTTCCAAAGAAATAGAAATCCCATCTGGATCTGACTATTACATAAAGTTTTCTTCAGAAAAATTAACTTTAGATGATGAAGAAGTCACCCCTCATGCTTCAGGACTATCTGATAAAGTAAAAGAGGCCATAGCAAAATCTCCACACTGGATCCAAAGAGATCTGACTAGACAATTCCAATCTCTTAGCAACCCA
Source organism: Thermoplasmatota archaeon (assembly GCA_030612095.1). Taxonomy (GTDB): domain Archaea; phylum Thermoplasmatota; class E2; order DHVEG-1; family DHVEG-1; genus JAUWWG01. The sequence continues at coordinate 5,504 of JAUWOO010000055.1, forward strand.
GAAGAATACGCAGATCTTATACTAGACTCAAGTAAAAAATATGTCGATGAAATAGCGTTTTCCATAGCCTGCTCCCCACTAGGAAATGTTCCTCAGATTGAAGTTATTCAAGATAACGTGTTTTATCTGTATGATAATGACGAGGGTATAAAGTATGCTGACATTGTAGATTATGACGATGGATCAGGCGATTATTATTCCACCATCAGATATGTAGTCACCGAGAATGGAACTGAAAAACAACTTGAATATCCTAAGGAAATTTATTATTGGTATGTTGTACATCCTGAATTGGCAGGTGGAAATGCAAAATATATCTATGAAGAGTTTTGGCGCGATTATCTTTTCAATCATAATGATCTAGGTTATCCATTATTAAAGGAGAAAATGTCAAACATAGACTACCTGTGGGACTGCGAGTCATATTCTCAAGGAAAAGACAGGCTTTGGAAAGATAGTATGAAAGAACATCCAACAGCCATTGAAGGGATAAGCTACTGGGTTGGAAAAACCGTACCTCACGGGGCTATAGGAGATAGACCCAGTCAACCTAACTGGATTGCGCATGAACATAATGGATGGTGTGGAGAATTACAAAGAATAGCCGTTGCTGCACAAAGAGCGTTACTGGTACCATCAGTTGGTGCATCTAATATTGGTGAAGATCATGTGTGGAGGGAGTTTTACGAGAGAGGATGGCATGAAAACGATAATTGGTGGACTGATAGTGGCGGGGCTGTAGATAAACCGGATGTGTATGCATATGGCTGGGGAAAAAACATGTCAGCTGTATATGCATGGAATGGAGATGGCTCCATTTATGAGGTAACACCAAGATATATCCATTCTGAAGATAGAATAACTGTGAAATTTGTTGTAAACGATATCTTTATGCGCCCTGTCGATGGTGCTCTAGTAACTGTACTAGTCGAGGGGTTAAAGGACATTACATGGTATAAAAACAAAATATGGGAAAAAATTGAAGAGATTTGGGACAATTTGCCTCAATTTATCAAAGGAAAAATACTGCAAAATATCTACGATAAAATACAGGAAAGATTCGAAGAAATTCCGGACATAGTAGATGGAGCAACTATAGCAATATGGAATTATACCGACATAAATGGAGAATGTACATTTGAACTTGGAAAAAATCTTGAGTATATCTTCCTGATTCAACAGGCCAACTTAAAAAATCCATGGCCACTTTCCAAGAACAACGCCCTTAGAGTTCTTCGCAATCATGAAGACGCTACATTTAATGTAATCTTTGCAGACTTTTCAAATAAGATTCAACAACATCAAAGCAAAGAAATACCCAAAGGAAATTATCTTTTTGATGTTTCTTTTGACACAAAATCGCACCAACTTCAAAGAAATGTCAGGAATGGGGACATCGGAATTTACAACCATGAAGGAAAAATAGATTTCTTTGTTTTGGATGAAGAAAACTTTGAAAAATATAAGAATGGTAAAAAATTTAACTGCTTTAACTATCTTGAGGAAAACAAAGCAGACATGGAATTTAGTGCCAGTAAAAAAGATTGGTACATAGTATTCAGAAATCACGCCCGTCGGACAAATGTTATTATAAATTTTTCAATTCAAGTTGAGGTTTCTACTGATATGGGTAGAGTTCAAATTGTTTCTCCGAACACAAGTATTTTTGAGAATCCTGTTTTCAATGTCGGCGAGATCGTTAACATCACTGGAATTGCAACTGACAATATAACTACTGTATCAATTAATGGTAAAATCATGGAAATATCTACAGTAAATTGTGAGTGGTTTTACCCATGGAATACCGCTGGTTTGATACCGCAAGAATATTTGATCACCGCAGAATGTAGTGATGCACAGGATGAGATATCGATAAAATTAGTGGATGCAATTCCCCCCGTAGTAAAAATAGAAAATCCTTTGGAAGGAGCAATTTTTGAAAAAGAATCAATTATTATTTCAGGCAATAGTTGGGACAATCTTGGTATTGAGGGAGTTGAAGTTGCGTTAGACGATAGTGACTTTAGAGAAGCATACGGCAAAGAAAACTGGTCCATTGAGTGGGATGTAGGTGAATTTGAGCTAGGTAGTCACATAATTTCTGCAAGAGCAGTTGATGTGACTGGGAGAATTTCGGTGCACAACATATCTATTGTTGTAAATGAAAGTGGACATGATTGGAAACCGCAAATCAATGATTTCTACCATAAACCAGAGAATCCATTAAACGTCAGCAATGTAGTATTATACGCAAACGTTACCAGTTCAAGCCCTTTTGACGTTAAAAAAGTTGTTTTATATTGTGATGATGGCACCGAGATTAATTCTTACGAAATGTATATGTATGGCGAGAATCCTATGCAGAGTCGTCACGATGAGGATCCTCTAAAAAATGAATCAAACAATCCCATATTTGGTTTTGAACTCGGGCAATTTTCAACTGGTAAAACCATAACATACTGGATTGTTGCATATGATGTTGCAAATAATTCTAGACCATCTTGTGAAAAATCTTTCACGATAGAGTAAACTCCAAGATTTTATCATCATCGAGTTTGACGTTTATTTCTTGCCGTAGGTGTAGTTGATTTCACGTTGGATTTCACGATAAAGTTTTGCCCCCTCGTTCAGGACATCTTTTTCCATCAAAACAGATAATGCTTCTTCACCGATTATCTTCATTAGTTCTCTTACTTCGTTCCTATGTGTTTTTGCATATTTCACTATGGCATCAATACTTTCCTCGTCGAGCGTTATTTTTACCATTTTATTTCTCCTTAAACTTATGAAACTCAAGTCACTGCGTCAAGTAATTTCCCATTTATAAATCTTAGTGTGCCTCTGTCCCCCGGTTATCTTTTCCACACATTTCTTTCAAGTTTTCACCCCCAGTTTGTCAAAAATTACTATTTGCCTCATTTTTCATCATGTCAAATAAAAACCTTTTAATAACCACTTATTTTCTCATGCCGTAACCATGCGTATAGCCGTACTGATAAAAGACAGGTGTAAACCAAAGAATTGTTCTATGGAATGCATAAAATTCTGCCCTAGGGTGAGAGCTGGAGATGAAACCGTCACCAAAGGAGAAGATGGCAAGCCCGTCATTTCAGAGGAACTCTGCGTTGGATGTGGAATCTGTGTTCATAAATGCCCCTTCGACGCTATAAAAATCATTGGTCTTGCAGAAGAACTTAAGACCGATCTTGTACACCAATTTGATCAAAATGGATTTAGATTGTTTAGACTCCCCACCCCAAAAAAAGGAAGTTGTATGGGTGTCCTTGGTCCAAACGGAATCGGGAAAACAACAGCAATTAAGCTTCTATCTGGACAGATGAAACCAAACTTGGGGGATTATGACGATGAACCTTCATGGGAAGACGTTTTAGAATACTATGCAGGAACAGAGCTCCATGATCATTTTAAGAGTCTGGCAAATAAAGAAATCAAGAGTGTTGTAAAGCCGCAGTATGTTGATAGACTACCAAAGATAATGAAGGGGAAAATCAGAGACGTACTTAAGAAAGCAGATACTTCTGGAACATTTGACATCGTTGTTGAAAAACTAGGCATAGCCAACATTCTTGATAAAGATATAGGAAAAGGTACTATTTCTGGTGGCGAATTGCAACTTGTATCGATAGCAGCGGCGCTCCTCAAAGACGTTGATCTGTATTTTTTCGATGAACCTTCTTCATATCTTGATATTCATCAGCGATTAAAGGTTGCACATATAATCAAAGAGCTGTCAGAAGAGAGAAAGGTACTGGTCATAGAACACGACCTAGCGGTTTTAGATTTTCTCTGTGATAACGTACATCTCGTATATGGTGATGAGGGAGCGTATGGTGTTGTAACTCATCCCCGTGGTGTACGTCATGCAATAAACACCTATCTCTCAGGATATCTCAAGGAGGAAAACATTCGATTTGGGGAAAAAATTGAGTTTTTTGCACATCCTCCAAAGAAAAGACAGGAAATGAATATACTCATCACGTACGATAACTTATCAAAGTCATTCAAAGAATTCTCCCTAGAAATCGAAAGAGGCGTCATCAGACAAGGTGAAATAATTGGTATTGTTGGCCCTAATGCCATAGGAAAGACAACCTTTGTAAAGATGTTGTCTGGTGTCATAGAACCTTCAAGTGGAAAGATAGAATATGACATAAAGGTAAGCTATAAGCCTCAGTACATAACGCCAGATTTCAGTGGGACTGTCAGAGAGTTTTTTGAATGGAAGGCGCAACAGTTATTCACATCGCCCTTTTTTAAAGCAGAAATATTCAAACCATTGAATCTGAAATATCTTCTTGATAAGCAAATGGATACATTGTCTGGTGGGGAACTACAAAGGGTCGCAATTGCTAATTCTCTTGTCCAGGAAGCCGATATCTACCTAATCGATGAACCCTCCGCATATCTAGACAGCGAACAAAGAATGATTGCCTCAAGAACTGTTAGAAGAGTAATAGAAAAGTCAGGAAAATCAGCCATGATTGTGGATCATGACGTATATTTCATTGACATGATAAGTGACGCTTTGATAGTGTTTGACGGGGAACCTGGAAAAAATGGCAAGGGACGTGGGCCTTTTAGTTTGCATGAAGGTATGAACCGTTTCCTAAAAGACGTAGATATTACGTTTCGTAGAGATGAAGAAACACATAGACCAAGGGTAAACAAGCCTGGTTCATATATGGACAGAACACAGAGACAAGACGGGGAATACTATTACAGCATGTGAATACAATAATTGTAAATATTAAATGTACATTTTGATAATCTTGATCGAATGGTTCGTGGGATAGGCAAAATAGAAAAAAAGAAGAAAAAGAAAGGTTTGATGGCTGATAAGGATTACATCACGGAGGCTTATCTTCAGGGCGGAAAGGCAGTGGGGAAAATCTGTAAAAAACGACTGAATAAACAAAAAGAGGAAGAATAACTGATTGGCTCTTTTTAGAATTTCT
>JAUWOO010000019.1 GCA_030612095.1 Thermoplasmatota archaeon
TGACCTGATTTTATATTGTACTCGCTGATGTTACTGCACTATGTCAATTGTTACCGTTGATTAATGGATATTCATTACCTTCCTTTGTCTGTTTAGATATTCATTTCTCATTTCACGGATATCTTAGGATATGATGTAGCAACTGTTTCTAAGTTGTACACTATCTGGATATCTGATTTTTTAGATCAAATGGTATTTTGGATGCTGTTGACTGTCAGTGAACACTAGATATTTTTCTTGTTAATTTTTCGAGTAGGATAATTGACCTATAATGCGTAGGATTTTTGACCTATAACAGATAGGATTCTTGTCCTATAATCCTTAAATATCTTTTTTAACCATTCTTCGAAATAAAAAGGGAAAAATGGTAAAAAATGATGAAAAAAATAGCAGCAATTGGTTTGGCGCTTGTGATTGTTTCGTTGGTTTTTCCAACAGCTACCTCGAATAATTTTATTATGAATAGTAATGAGATTCCATTTACTTTACCTGAAAATGGTGGAGGAATGGCCCACTGTGATCAGAAAATGTCTGATTGTATTAATATGCCTATACCTGAAGAAGATGTAAATGTCGTTTGGCATAAATGTGATGGTCCTGGTGAATATGGTGGTTCAAAAGGATTAGGTTTTGTCAGCAATGGAGAAATTTCTGCTGCTTCATATAGTGGTTTGTCTGATAATCTTATTATTTATGATTATGATGGTAATAAATTATGGGGGTCAGGTGGCTTATTGAATGCTTTAGCTTGTGCATCGGCTCCAATGATAGATATCTATGGCAGGGTTATTGCATGTGACAACAAAGTTGTAATCATGGTGGATGTCTATGATGCAGATGGCGATGGAAAAGATCTTGAATGGGAATCAAACCTTGTTGAAGGTGGACTTCCAATCAGTCCAACAATAACTGAAGATGGAACATTAATTATTGCTACAACTAACGGTCCTGTTTATGCATATGATATTCAAGATGGATCATTGCTTGCAATGAGATATATTAATGATAATGAAGATGGAAGTAAGACTGGTGGTTTTTATGAAACTATCAATACGCCTAGTGTAAATGGCAACAGGGTTTATTTATCGACTCAATTTAGTAAGGATAATAATCCTGCAAATCGAAGAGCCAGGCTTTATGCTTTAGATATTGACATAAGCGCTTCTAATTCTGTTGATCGGATTAAACCTGTATGGTATTATGATTTTGACGGACCAAGCGGTGCTAGTCCATTAACAATTGGTGATACAATCTATTTTGATGGAAATAAAAGTCTTCAAAAAAAACCTTTTACAATGGCTGTTATCGATAGAGGTGAGTATCCTGAGTTGAAATGGAAAGCAACAATTCCAAAGCCAATCGATTCATCACTTGCTCGTGACCCACGTGGAGGTTTTTGGCTAGTTGATGCACTAGGCGGACAGTTGATACATCAGTCAGAAGAAGATGGTAGTTTTATTGAGACAATAAATACAGATGAAATAATTGGAGAATATGGTGTTCATAATCCCTGTTCTGTTATTACAATTGCTGGAAGTAAAAACCGACCAATACTGCTAACATCTGCTTTAGCATTGGATTTGACAGATTCCAATTGCTATGTTATCGCTGTTGATTTATCAAATAATAACAACTTGCTTTGGAAAGTAAAAATCTATGAAGGGCCTTTAGTTACTGTTGATTTTCCATTTGGCCAATATCCTATTGTGATGAAGAATAATGAGCCAAGAATAGTTTTTACAACCATTCAACGTGGTGCATGGTCAATTGGTTCAGGGGAAGAAGATAGCGAACCTGATTCAAGAGATATATCGCCTTTAAAATCACAAAGTCGATTTCCTCGATTAGTTGAACTGTTTACTAAAATATTTGAAAAAATTAAAGCACCTTTCCCAAAGAAGATGCTTTCTAACTTTCTTTTCGAGTGGTCTAGATAAAAGAGGATTTGATGATTTATTTCTTTTTATTGATACTTGGATTTTTGGCGATCTTCGCAGAAAATCTTTTTTTAGCAGCATGGATTTCTGTTCGATTTCGTTTTAAGGAAGAAAAAAATCCTTCATATTCACCAAATACATGTGTAATTGTTCCATGTAAAGGAATTGAAAAAAAATTTAAAGAAAACGTTCTATCAATTTGCAATCAAGACTATGAAAACTATGATATAATATTTGTAACAGATTCAAAAAAAGATCCTGCATATCCAACATTAGAAAAGCTAGTTGGAAACAAGAAAAATGTAAAAATTGTAATTTCAGAATATATTAAAGGTACTAGTGGAAAGATTTCTGCTCTTATAAAAGGTGTAAAAGCTGCCGGATATACTGAAGTTTATGTTTTTGCCGATTCGGATATTAAACCAGGTAATATATGGTTAAAAAATCTTGTCTCCCATCTTGAAGATGAAAAAGTAGGCGCAACAACTGGTTACAGATGGTATATGCCAAATGATACAAGATCACTTATCCTTTCTGCAGTGAATATGATATGCAGTCTTTCTCTGTTTTTTCAAATATCAAATTTTACATGGGGTGGATCAACAGCTATCAGAAAAAAAATATTTGATGAGCTTGACATAATAGAAAAATGGAAAAAAGGTTTTTCAGATGATTTAATTCTCACCAATGCTTTGAAAAAAGAAAATTACAAAATAAAAGTGATACCAAAGTGTATTGTTGAAAGTCCCCCTGAAGGAAACCTAAGATATATTTTTAAATGGAGTACTCAGCAACTCATGTGGGTTAAATGGTATTATTCTACCAGTTGGTTTGTATCAGTTATTGGAGCAATTGGATTAAAAATTGTAACAATTCTAGGTTTTATACTTTTAGCTTTTGGATATACAATTCCAGGTTTGTTAATGATTTCAACAATATTTTTAGAAATAATTTCTGGCGGAATTGCTCATATGGTCTTAAAAAAATTAATGTCCGATCCAAAAAAACATTATGGATCATCTATTGCTTATGCGCTAGTAACGCCAGTTATTTTCTTTATATTAGCATACACCAATTTTATATCTATTTTTCAAACTGAAATAAAATGGGGTGGCAGAGTCTATAAAAAAACTGGTAAAGAGCTGCAATTGAAAAAGGTGGAAGGATAAATGGAATTAGAACTAGTAATTGAAAAAATGAAAACAGATCAAGATGTAAAAAATGTACAACAAGCACTCAAACTTTTTTACTTATTTGATAAAGCTATATTAAAAACAAAAAAAATCCAAATAAAAGATACTATCCTCCTCGTAGGATCTCCAAGGTCAGGTACTACCTGGCTTATGGAGATCTTTGAATCTATACCTGAATATACAAATCTATTTGAACCTTTTAATCCAATTTTTTTCCCAGAGGTGTCACGTTTTGGTTTTTCTCACAAACCATATGTTCCAGTTAATGCCAGTTGGCCTGATTGTGAAAACTATCTAAAAAGAGCTCTTACTGGTAGAATTTATACTCTATTGCCACAGTATAAATTGAACCTTGAGACAATTATGCATCGTTTAACTAATAAAAAACTCGTTGTAAAAGCAATTAATCTGAATAGGCTTTTGCCATGGATTGTAAATAAATTTCAAATTCGGAATTCTTATTTTATTATACGTCATCCGTGCGCAGTAATTGCTTCACAGTTGAAAACAGGTTTTTGTGGATATCATTCGATATATCCACCTTATATTAACATGTTTCCAACAAAAGATCAAATAATTCAAGAAGCAAATAATATTGATTTTTTAGATAAGAAAATACTTGCTAAATTAAATAAAATAAAAACAATTGAAGAAATATTGGCAGCTGCTTGGTGTCTTGATAGCATAGTTCCATTGTCTGTTAAAAAATCATATCCATGGACAACTATTGTTTATGAAAAACTTGTTTTAAATAAGCAACAGGAATTAACCAGGATTTTAAAAGATATCGGGGTAGAAAAAATATCAAATTCGGTCATTCAAAATCTTAAATCACCAAGTATGTTAACACTTGGTAGTGAAAAAAAAGTTATAAATGATGCCGAAAAACAATTATCTAAATGGAAAAAATCTCTATCTCAAAAACAAATCAATCAAATATTAAAAATTGTATCAATCTTTGATTTAGATTTTTATACAGAAGACATTGAACCAGATTACAACGTTTTCAACATCTAAATGATGGAGGAAACATATCCCAGAAAAGTTTTATAAGAACATCAACTGCATCTCTAGGGCTAGATATCTTATCAGGAACACCAGTTTCAACTCCAAATGAAATATATTCAAACATCTGTCTGAACTCTTCATCATCTAACACATTTTCTTTATGAATTACCAAAAGATCATAGATCAAATAGGGGTCTACAAGACAATATATTATCTCATTTCCCTCTTGGATATGTTCAACTTCATACGGCCTAAAATCTAGTTTTACAACACCATACTCACTTTTCACTTGTTTAATAATGCCCATCTTTTCCATTTTTTTTAAATGAAACTCTATTGTTGTTGGATGTTTCTCAATACTTTTACTCATTTCAGCCTGGGAACAAACAATAAATGTAAGAAAATAAAAAATCATTGAACGAGTAGTTTTCTTACGGATAAAATCAACCACATCTTTTTCTTTTCTACCAAATTTGGAATAAATATAGTATCTAATGTATTTTCCATCGTCTTTAGCTTTTACGAGCTCACGTTTTTCAAGAAATCTTAGATGGTACTGTAATGTAGTAAAAGGAATTTCTAACCTGCGAGAAATCTCTCTAACATGTAAGCCAGGAAATTTTTGAATAAAATCATATATTTTTCTACGGGTTTCAAGCTCTAAAATATTACAATTAACATCTTTCATTTTTTGTTTTCACTTGTAATAGATTAAAATAAAGCAATATAAATATTCTTCTACAACGAATTATTAAAGACGAAAATGCATTTATTTATGGGTTCCACTCTACTATTTTTGGCGAGTCATATGCCCTATCTTTTCTAAACAAATGAAAATCTTGATATGCAACCATTCCAACCCAGAAATAATTGTTTAATCCTTTAATAGTGACATTTGCTCTAATTGTTATTTCTAACCATTCTGGAATAAATCTGCCTCCTAATGGTGGAATAAACATCTTTCTATATGGAATTTGGAAACTTCCTTTTAACGCAGTTATATTATTTGCCTTAAGGACACCAGGCTCAATTGTTCCTTCACCAACTTTTCGTTTTGTGTTTTTATCAATTCTATAAACCTCAATTGTGATATCCTTTACATTATACTCTATATTGTGAGGGTTATGTGCTTCCAATGTTATATCGCTAATAAAACCAGAAATAGAGGCGCTATAATCACTACGAATAACAGCATCAGTTGGAACCTTTGAGGGGAGTAATGTTTCTAAATCTGGAATAGTAACTTTTGATTCAACATTGAATGGTAATGTTTTTTCAAATCCTGCAATAGTTGCACTTGCGTTTCCACTAATATTTATCAAGATAAATTTTGCATTTAATGCTTCAATTAAAATAATTCCACTTCCGTTAACAGTAACCTTACTATTAGCAGTTAATGCAATTTTTGGTATAGGTAGATTACCAACACTTACACCAGTATCATTTTTCATATCGATAAAAATATCTTCAACAACGATATCAAAAGCATTAGGATTATGTGATTCAATTTCAACAGTAATATTAACATTTTTTTGAGTTATCTCATCAAAACTAGTTTGAATATTCATACTTGGGGGAGCAATATTGCTAAACATCTCTTCCATGTCTGAAACTATTTCTACAGAAATTGGGAGAGTTTTTTCTATAAAACCAACTTTCATCCCGACAACGCCTGAGACTTTAGAAACAAGTTTCTCGGGTGAGTAACCACCATAGTTGACAACGCTTGTCCCAACAAATGTTTTATTATTGTTTGCAGGGATCTTCTTTCCTTCAATTCTCAAACTAGAAATCTCATCTCCTTTGGGGGTAGTCAATGAAATTACTAAATCTCTAACAATTATTTCAAAACTATTGGGATTATCTATATCAATTTTTGATTCTATTACTGCTTCTTTTGAATTAATTTCTACAATTTCCATACTAATTGCGGTATCAGGAGCTTGCATTACTTGTAAATCTAAAAATATGAATGCTGCAGCAAATATGTTTATAACGGTACTTATCACAATAAGAATAGTTACTGTTTTTTTTCTCATAAAATCCCTTTCTTACAATATTATATGCAAACTTATATAAAACATATAATCTTATTATAAATATATTTCTATTGAGTATCCCTTAAAAGTTAAACTCTATTTTATTTATATTTCATTTGCTATTCCAGATGCAAGTTCTATAAGATGTTTTTCCCCATCCTCTGGTCCCTTCGCAAAGAGAATATCGCCCGGATCTATCATCGTATTTTTATTAGGTCCGTAAAGCCATTTATCATGATGCCTCATTGCTATAATTAGCATTCCTGTCTCACTACCAAGTTTTAACTTACCAAGAGTCTTATTGCAGAGTATGGAATTAGGTTCAACATGCACCTTAGTAAACACCACGTCGGATTCTCGAATACTCATCTTTAGTATGGGGTGTAGTTCCACATCTCTTAGTTCAACATCAATTATTTCTAGAGCTGCATCAGCGATTTTTTCGCTACATTCTGCCAGTCTTAGCACCGTCAATGCATCATCGATGCTAAGGTCTTTGTTTCTAACTCCTTCAAGTGTTTTTTTCTGGATATTATGATAGAGATTGTCGATTAGATCTTCAAGGTCGTATACTTCTTTTGCTATGGTTTTGTTGTCATATATCAACGACGAGTATGCAAGATCCACCATTAGTTCTGATTTATCTTTGATTTCTAAAACAATGTCTTCAACAGTCTTCTTTTTCATTCTAACGCCTTCAATTTGCCCTTTAAAAATTTACTCAGATCGCTATATCCTTCATCATTTCCACGAGTAACTAGCCAGTCATCTGCCTTAAGTGTCGTGTCTGCAGGTGGATTATATATCCAGTATTCGCCTCGCCTAATTGCAATAATTCTCATACCTGTCTCAGATTCAACTCTAAGATCTCCAATTTTTTGCTCACATGCCATAGCCGCTGACGAGATCTTTATTCTAAATAGTTGTTCGTCAGCCTGTTTTAAAATTTTAGGTAAAATCGGTCCGGTTTTCTCTTCTGCTAACAGACTGATAATATCACCGGCTGCATTTGATATACTTTCAGCTGCTTCGGCTACCTGTAAAATACCTGCAAGTTGTTCTGCATCCTCTTTAGTTCGGGCCGCCATCATTGCCATCATACGGATATCGTAATTCAGCTTATCCATACGTACCTCAAGAAACTTTACTTCCTCAGCCACATCCTTGTTGTCAAAGAGAACTGCAGAGTACGCAAGATCTATTATAAGCTCTGATATGTCTTTCATCTCTGTTAATAGTTCTTTTACCGAGGTGGGTTCATACTCAAGTTCACTGAACTCTTCCTTTTTCCATTTTGGTGTTCGCTGCAATTTTCCAAATATACTTCGTTTGCCTTTCTCTTTCATATTCCAACTGCTCCAATAAACAAAAATAATAACATTATCCCTAAGGTGTCACCTATGGTTGTAACCACTGGTGCAACTATGTCGTCCGGATCTAAACCTTTTTTAAACGACCAAAAGGCTGTGAAAACGCTGACAAGTGATATTACACAAACAAGTAAAACCCCCACTCCCAAGATAACAGATATAAACTCTATCAAACCAATACCCATTTGTACCCCTCCAAATGAAGCTACATAATAAATAAGTATCGCTAGGATGGAATATGTAATAATACCCATCAAAATAGCGGTGATTAGGTTTTCTTGCATCTTTTTATCCTTGGCATTGAGACTAATATATCCCACATGTAGACCAGAAGCCAAACGTGCGCCTAGAATACTACCAATGTTTCCCCCAACTCCATTAATAACTGGGATGGAAATAAGAAATATTGGAAAAACTACCAATGTTTTTTGACCAAGATGTAACATCTGACCAGCAAAGATCTCAATAAAAATACACAATGTAAGCAGAGGTAAACCGAATCTTACAATCTTTTTCCAGTTGTAAATCACATTATCACTTCCACTAAGATGGCACTACCAAAAATGCAGAACATTGTTACAATATCTCCAAAAGTGGCTAGGGCAGGTCCCGTAATATTATCCGGATCGTATCCACGTTTGAATACAATGAAAATGATAACGATTGTCATCAGAGTGAGAATTATGGCAGATATAACGCCTGCCAGTAAAACAATTGAAATAAGTTTTAAAGGATCTGGATGAACATCAAAGAATAATATAGTAGTAACATAGGCAAGAATTCCAATTATAATGGAAATGAGGAAGCTCAAAACAAGTGAACCAATAATATTTTGTTTAAGTTCATCGTTCCACATGTTCTCAGCATCAATAATACCAAGATGATATGCGGAACCTAGTCTGGAACCAAATGCTGTACTAATATTACCGCGCAAAGCAATAATTGCTGGTATAACCACAATAAGGCCAGGGATATTCTGAAGTATATCTGTCATTATTCCAAGTGTGCTCCCTGCAACTATCCCGCCAAGTCCACAGAAAATTAACAGGGGGAGGCTCTGTTTCAGCATTTCCTTTGCATACATTAATTGCAACCTCCATTTTTTATTCACACTCCTATTTCACTTATTGATGTTTACAGATATTTTTTCCTGTATCTTTTCCAAATCTGATCTGTATGATCCTCTATGGTCTTGATTCTTGTAACATCCTTCTTTGGTTTAAAAAGATGTCCGAAACGTCCCTGCTGTTTTATCCACTCTTCAATAGGTTTTCGCTGGATTTTCTCCTCCAGAATGAGTTTGCTTTTACCGTTGAACGTAACGACATCGTTTTCACATTCATAAAGGGCCCATGCACCTGTTTCAACGGCCATTATTCCCATATCAACAGTTTTTTCCATACCAAAACGCCAACCGGGTGGACAGGGTGCCATTATCTCTAAATATTTCGGTCCTTTAATGCTCTTAGCTTTTTTTAACTTATTATAGAGGTCTTCGGGGTAGCTAACACATGCTTGGGCAGCATATGGTATGTGATGTGCTTGGATAATTTCCCCCATCTCCTTTCTGAATTCTGTTTTACCGCCAACTGTTGTTGTAGTCCATGCAGCGTAGGGGGTGGCTCCACTCCGTTGAATGCCTGTATTTGAATATATCTGATTGTTGTAACATATATAGATAAAGTTGGTCTGCCGTTCAAGTGCACCAGAAAGTGCTTGAATACCTATGTCATAAGTACCACCATCACCAGCCCCTGCAACAACTGTAGTATCACCTTTTCCCTGTTGTCTTAATGCTGCCTCTACGCCAGATGCGCCAGCAGCAGCCGCCTCAAATGCAATGTTCATCACGGGAACATCAAATGATGTATTGGGATAAAGACTCTCGATAACTGCTGTACAACAAGCAGGAACAACCATTATCGTATTTTTTCCAAGTGCTTTAAAAACGATGCGTAGTGCCATTGTTGCAGGACAACCTGGACATGCAGCACTTCCAGGAATCATACATTCTTCAACGGGTAAATTTTTAATCGCCATTATTTTCCACCCCCCTCAAATCCATACCATTCACAATCTTTTGCCTTGCCTTCTACAACTTTCCTACAAATTGTTTCAATGTCATTGTACGTAACATCTTTTCCACCAAGACCTGCAATGAAGCCATGGACCTTAGTATCCGACTTACCATATAATGAGGCTTTCACCTCGCTAAACAATGCACCTTCAGATCCTATAGATATATTCCGATCAATAACAATCAAATCGGCTTGTTTACCTAGTTTTAATATTTCCTCATTGGGAAACGGCCTAAAAGTACGAACACGAGCAAGCCCAATCTTCAAACCTTCCTTTCTGAGATTATTAATGGATACTTTGCTCTCGGCACCTATTGCACCCATGGCAAGAAGAATATGGTCTGCACCGTCACACTTGTATTCTTCTATCAGATCTCCATGATATCTACCAAACTTCTTTTTCCATTCCTTTGCTATTTCAGGTATTAGTTTTTTGGCATTTTCCTGGGAGTTCTGCATGTCTTTTCTAATTTTTTCATAATCTACCGGAAGGATGATATTTCCAAAGGTTATTGGGTTATTAACGTCTAGTTTCCACTGTGGTTTATATTTTTGGAGAAAATCATCGATTTCCTTTTGTTCAGGGATATATACAGGCATGGATGTATGTGACAAGATGAACGCATTGTAATTAATCATCACTGGTAACAATACCTTTTTATTTTCTGCTAGCTTGAACGATTGAATAACTGTATCGAATATCTCCTGATTGCTACTACAATAAAACTGGATCCAACCCGTGTCACGTTGGGAGATCGAGTCGTTTTCATCAGTCCATATGTTCCAACCAGGACCAATAACTCTATTAATGTTACACATGACAATAGGGAGACGTGCGAGTGCTGCCCAGTGAAGCATTTCATGCATTAACAAAAGTCCATGTGAGGAAGTACCTGTAAAGGTTCTTACACCTGCAGCACTAGCACCAATACATGCACACATTGCAGAATGTTCACTTTCTACACATATATACTCTCCTTTGAATTCACCAGTTTTTACATAGTTAGCAATACCTTCCACGAGTGTAGTCTGAGGTGTAATTGGATAAGCAGGGACAACAGCTGGACGTGCCATAACTGCAGCCTTTGCAGCGATATAGTTTCCAGTATCAATCATCACAGTCATTTTTTCTTCGCCTCCCTTTCCATAGTGATAGCTTTCACCTTACATACATTGGCACATATGCCACAACCTTTACAATATTCATAATCAATGTCAACGGTGTCATCCTTGTTTCTAATAACGGTACCTTCAGGGCAATAAATCCAACATCGCAGACATTTTACACATTTTGTTTTATCAAGTATTGGTCTGAAAACCCTCCAGCTGCCTGTCTTGCCCATCGCACCTTTTTTTGGGTAAGAAATAGTTGTAACAACATCGTACTTTTTCAAAAGTTCACATCCACTGATTCGTATGCATCTTGTGTAGCCTTCACGTTTATTTCACCACCTTCTCCTTTCCATTTATTTTTTATAACCGCTTGAATCGATGGCAATGTCACACGATCTAAAATTTTCGGGACAGCACCAAGAATAGGTGTATTAACAACAGGAATACCGCCAACAAGGATATCATGTTTTATTGCGACACCAGTTGCATCAACAGTGGCAACGTGATATTTATTGGAAAAATCAAAATCCTCTGGTTCTTTGGTAGTATTTATTAAAATTTTACCGTCCCTCTTCAAGCCTTTGAGGACATCAACTATTTCTATAATGCTCTCATCGAGCACGATTACTATATCGGGGAAATATACCTCGCTTCGGAGATGAATTTCTTCATCTGATATGCGAGCAAATGCCCTTATCGGTGCACCACGTCGCTCCGCACCAAAAAGTGGAAACGCCTGAACGCCTTTATTCCCATCTTTTAACGCTGCTGCTACAAGTAGATTTGCTGCTGTGACAGAACCCTGTCCACCACGTCCATGAAAACATATTTCAACTAAAGCTTTTGATGACACAATTATTACACTCCCGCAACAGGGAATGAAAATGGCGCATATAACTGTTTTGAATAACCTCAAAACAAAATTTATTGAACGGATTTTAACTTAGATTTCATCGTCACGTTTTTATCTCCTCGATCATCTATCTTTAACTCCGTAATCACTCTTTTTGCTCCTGATTCCATTACTGCTTTATGGGCTTCTTCAACTACCTTGAACAGTGTCTCAAGATCCTCGGTTTCAATAACTGTTGCCATGGCGTTTGTTTCGAATTTTATATTACTCTTTTCAAGGACATTTAGTGCAATTTTCACGTATTTGCTGAGACTTACATCTTTTCCAACTGGTGCTATACTAAGTTGTGAAATAATCATTTCAATTCCCATATCCTCGACGGAGTATCTACCTAATTAATTTTTTGCAATGATTGGGATGGGGGGTAGTTGTTGAAAGCATAGGGGTTAACATCCCTCAGGTCATAACGAACCAAATATTATTTATAACGCTGTTTCATTTGCCCTTCAAAACCTAAAATTTGTTGTAATAGGGAGGTATCGTACATGTCTAAAGATATTCGAGATAAACTAGCTATAGAAAGTAAAAGATTAGATGAGATAAATGCTTTTTTGATGAATCCTGAGAATAAACTAGTTAATGATATATTGGCCGTAGTTGAAAAGTACGGTGGACCTGAAGAGATAAATCGAAAGGCTAGCGAAGCAGGCAATGTAGATGCCATTATGGCAAGGTTAAGGAAGAAGAATTCTCCATATGTAAAGGATCTGGAATGGCTCATAGAACAGAGGGACAATGGAGCATTTATTACTGTTGACGAATACCGTAAAAAGGTGCTGGGTGACAAGGTTAAGGAAATGAAATTTAATGAGGAATTTGCGGTTACCTTGGAGATAAGCGCCTGTCAGTACTTCCCGTTTTTTATGACTCAAGCACGCCAGGCAGTGGAAAAAGATGAACTGATGCCAGGTCGTTTTATAAGAGTGCGGTGCATGAAGGAACAGGTAGAAGACAATGATTTACTGGCGGTGACTGCAGCCATGCAAATCATAGGTGCAAGCTGGTGTGAAACACTTGATACAAAAGGTACTGATGGCTCCAATATTCACCTAGGGGGACCTGAGACAATCACGGGCTATTTTGGTGGCGTAGGCCAACCAAATGATCATCCAATTAAATGGATAGACGAGTTTCTCTATTACTATACTAATTACGGCGTAAAGCAGGTTCTTAACATTAACCCTGGAACTATACTTCTTGCATATATGGTACACAAACTTGGGATAGATGTTGAGTTCAAGATATCTGTCTACATGGGAAATGACAATCCATATGCTGTCTTCTGGACTCTCATGGCTGCACGGTTGTTTTCAAGAAAGGATGGCTCTACGTCTCTTATAGGATTCAACTTTTCCAACTCTGTTAATAACACCACAATAGAGTTCAGCGGCGACATAAGAAAGTCTTTGGGACTTGAGGACTTCGTCCGATTTGAGCATCATATTTTTGAGACATGGAAGAGCATTGTAATTCAACCTTATGATAGAAGGGATGAACTTTTGGAGATTGCATCAAAAGTAAAGAATATTAGTGCCAAACATGAAGGTGGAGAAATTGCGGTAGAGAGGAAAAGGGAGCATCCTTCTGACATTGCTGAGTATTTCCTCCCTAAGACGGAGATAGCTGAGAAAGGACTTATGCCCGCTCTCACTCAGAGTTACTTGGACAAGCACGAGACCATAAATAATACCGCCCGTGCTTTAACTGAAAAAGGTCTGACATTTGTTGCTGCACCAAAACTACATCACAGGGATGGGTAATTATGCATTTCAAATTAGCGTTTATAGGTTTTGGTGTTGTAGGTCAAGGTCTGACCGAGATACTTATGGAAAAAAAGGATTGGCTTGCGGAAAAATATGACTTCCACTACACAATAGTAGCTGTTTCTGATATTATGAAAGGTTCCATTTATGATAAAAATGGTCTTGACATGGCCAAAATACTTGATTTTGTAAAAAAGGGCAAGAAGTTGGATGATTATCCTACCGGTGTTAAAGGTATGGACAGCCTAGCTACCATAAGCAAGACCGATGCCGATACGATTATAGAAGTCACATTTACCGATGTCAAAACAGGGGAGCCAGCTCTTACACACATCAAGGCTGCCCTTGATGCAGGAAAGAATGTGGTGTCAACTAACAAGGGGCCTGTGGTAAAGCAAGCCGTAGAACTTGTAGATATGGCAGCAGCCAATAATGCACACTATGGATTTGAAGGTGTTGTGTTAGCTGGCACTCCTGTATTGAATCTTGCCAAATACGCCCTTGCAGGAAACAAGATCAGCGGCTTCAAGGGCATATTGAATGGTACTACCAACTACATCCTCACCAGAATGGAAGAGGGAATGTCTTACGATGATGCTTTAAAGAAAGCACAGGAACTTGGATATGCTGAAGCGGATCCGGCTGGAGATGTGGAAGGTCTGGATGCCCTTGGTAAGGTGGTCATTTTATCTAACGTTGTCTTGGGAAAGAATTTGTCTTGGGAAGATGTAGAAAGAAAAGGCATAACTGAAATCACCGGAGAAGATGTTATGAAGGCAAAGGCAGAGGGAAAACGGTGGAAACTTATTGGAAGTGCAGAGATCCAACCAGATGGTTCTGTAAAGGCGAAGGTTTGGCCAGAAAAGTTACCTCTTAGCGATCCTCTAGCTGGTGTTTGCGAGGCTATAAATGCATTGACATATCACACCGATGAATTGGGTTCGGTCACTATTATCGGACCTGGTGCTGGTCGCCGTGAAACTGGTTTCTCACTGCTCATCGATCTTTTGGAGATAAACCGAAAGTTGAATGGGTAAATTATTATAAGGAAATAATCCTGAAATTTGTCTAATAAGGAATGTGATCAAATGAGTGGCGGATACACAGGAAAAATGCTAATTATTGATTTAAACAATCATGCTACATCTGTAGAAGAAACAGACATGAATGACGCTAGAGATTTCATCGGGGCTAAAGGACTTGGAGCTAAGATATTATTTGATAGACTTCCAAAAGGAACAGATCCTTTATCACCAGAAAATCTTCTGATGTTTACAACTGGACCTCTTACTGGTACTTCAACTCAGACTTCAGGTAGGGGAACTGTAGTGACCAAATCTCCTCAAACTGGCCTTTATCTAGACTCTCATTTTGGCGGTATCTTCGCTGCAGAAATGAAGAAAGCAGGCTGGGATTTTATAATAATCAAAGG
This sequence comes from Thermoplasmatota archaeon, assembly GCA_030612095.1. Classification (GTDB taxonomy): domain Archaea; phylum Thermoplasmatota; class E2; order DHVEG-1; family DHVEG-1; genus JAUWWG01. The sequence continues at coordinate 14,847 of JAUWOO010000019.1, forward strand.
ACGATCTAATACACCAGTTTACATTGTTATAAATGATGATTCAGTTGAGTTCAAAGATGCTTCTGAAATATGGGGGAAGGAGTGCCTTGAAACACATAACTGGCTTCAGCAGACTGAAGGGCGAGTGAGGACTGCTCTTATTGGACCAGCAGGGGAAAATCTCGTAAAGTTCTCAGCTATAACTATAGATGGACACCGTCATGCAGGAAGAGGTGGACCGGGGGCAGTTATGGGTTCCAAGAATCTCAAAGCTATTGCTATTAATGGTAGTAACAAGGTGCCATTACATGATCCAGATGGATTCCGTAAGGTATCAAAGGAGGTTTTAAAACAGATCAAGGAAAATGATTTTGTTCCCATCAGAAAAAAATATGGCACTCCATATTGGGTTAAACCTGTTAATGATGAGGGTTTCATCCCAACTAGAAACTACCAAGAAGGATATTTCGAGAAGGGTGATAATCTCCGCGCTGAGGTCATGCAAGAAAAGATTGTAGATGGTTCAGGGTCATGTTTTAACTGTGTGATTATGTGTTGGAATAAATCTTCCATCAAATCTGGACCTCACAAAGGTGTCTCATTGGTGGGACCTGAGTACGAAACCTTTGCACTTATGGGTTCCAATTTGGGCGTGGGGTCTGTTGAGGATGTGGCATATCTTAACGAAAGATGCAATGAACTTGGCATGGACACTATATCACTGGGGGGAGTACTAGGCTTTGCGATTGAGGCATATGAAAAAGGAGCCATCAATAAAGGTGATCTTGGGAGCAATGACATCGGTTGGGGAAAAGTTGAGGAGTTGGCAAAGCTTATAACCGACATTGCTCATCGAAAAGGTAAAGCCGGTGATGTTCTGGCTGAAGGGGTAAAGATCGCCTCAGAAAAGTTAGGAAAAGAATCTGAAAATTATGCCATACATGCAAAAGGACTGGAAATACCAGGATATGATCCTCGGGGAACGTTTGGAATGGGTTTGGCCTATGCGACATCAGACAGAGGTGGGTGTCACCAGAGAGCATGGACCGCCAAGGCCGAACTTTATGATCCGGAACTTGATAGATTCTCTTTTGATAAGAAGGCTAAGCTCATCAAGGATATACAGGACGAACGGGCGGCGTTCTTTTCACTGGTGCTTTGTGATTTTGCTCCTATTTCAGAGGAAAACTGTGTGGACATGTGGAATCTAGCATCAGGCTTTGATCACACTGTCGGGAGTTATCTCTTGGCAGGGGAACGTGTATGGAATCTTATTAGATTGTTCAATATACGGGAGGGGCTAGACCCAACTGGTGATAAGTTACCAGCCCGGTTTTTCAAAGAATCGTTTACAAAAGGACCTGCCAAGGGAATTGTTCTATCTGAAGATGAATTCCAACAGAGTCTAAAAGAATATTACTCTCTTCGCGGATGGAATTCAAAAGGTATTCCTACCACTAAAAAACTAAAGGAGCTCGGTTTGCTCAAATATGCAAAAGCGATCGGATTGGATAATTAGGTTTAAAAAAGGTGATTAAAAAATGGTACAATTAAGTAAAGGGGCAAGTAGAATATATGGAGAAGCAGCATTTGAAGTACTTGCAAAGGCCCAAGAATTGGAAAGACAGGGCAAGAGCGTTCTTCATTTTGAAATCGGCGAACCGGATATGGAAACCCCTGAAAACATTGCCAAGGCAGGTATGCAAGCAATCCAGAACAAAAAGACTCATTATGTTCCCTCAATTGGACTTTTGGAACTTAGACTGGCTGTTCAGGATGAGGTGGAGAAGACCCGGGGATATAGACCCGACTTGGAGCAAGTTATTATTATTCCTGGTTTGAAGCCTGGCATATTCTTTTCAATGATGGCTACTGTAAATCCTGGAGATGAGGTCATTTATCAGGATCCAGGATATCCGAC
>JAUWOO010000090.1 GCA_030612095.1 Thermoplasmatota archaeon
TCTGATAGGTGGGATACTAGCCGTTAGAAAAGAAAGAAATGCCACCATAGTGGTAATCGTGGCAAGAAACATTGCCATTCCAACGTCTTGTATGGATGACACTATTGCCTCACCGCATGATTTTCCTTTTTCAAGTTCAGCTCTATAGTTATGAAACATATGTACTGAATAATCTACACCTAAACCCATTAAAAGCGGAACAAGCGCCACCGCCATTGTGTTAAACGTCATCCCTAGCAGAACCATAGTTCCAAAAAGCCAGATTATTGATATAGTTAAGCCAACCAACGGAAGGACCATGTAAGATGGTTTTTTGAAAGTCAAAAGCAGTATAAGACCGATTGCAATGAATATCCCTGGCCCAATAATTGTATTTGATTCAGCAGTCAGCTCGTTTATCTGATAAGATATCACTCCGCTGCCCGTTGCCCTCATTTTGACATAATCTCTATCACCATCAAATTCTTCTATTATTTGAACTAGATTCTTGCTAATATCCTCAAGTTCCATTGAATCCACAGATCCGTTTATCATAACTATCATCAAAGTTGCACTTGGACCAGGATTTTTGGTATGATCTTCCGATAGAAAAGTTAGGACAGCAGTCTTCAGTTCTTCCATAAAAAAGGGTTTTATAAAAAAAGTATTGTCTGCAAAATTTGTATCAGGTGCTTCATCAGTTACTACCCACCAGCTGTCCAGATCCTTTAAAGATAAAGTCTCGGTTTCATCAAGCATGACAAATAGCATATCAAAATCTTCCCACGAGAAATTACCGAATCTGTTCAATATTTTTGTAGAAATAGAGTTTAATACCGGTCTGTTTTGTATTTTTTCAACGAAGTTTTGCATAAAACTGATATTCACAGTTACTCTTGACCAAGGTAATTTTAAACCTGGAACTTGGAAGAATCTGGCACCGGCCTTTGAATTTCCCAGTCTTGCTGGAAGTCCAATACCCTTCATTTCTGGTGCAATACCAAATTTCCCCAGTTCTTCTTTTTCAACTTCTATTTCTACCCTATTTTCTGCAAAATTAAAAGAAACATTACCTGTTTCTAACTTAATTGGAAAAGAGATATCCTGACCAGGTGATTTTATCCATAGATATACCGCTTTTTCAAAGGATTTAAACAATTCACGATGGAAGGAGTTATAAAAAATATCTCTAATGTTTTTTATCGGCCCTTTTCCTATCTCCCATAGTGGATTTTTTGGCTCAAGATGTGCTGCAATTTTGAATTCCATATCCATCCGTTCGTCGGGTATTATAAGATTATTGAAATCTATGTACCACTCAAGCACATTCGTTATTTTATAGGGGGGTACCAGCTTGGACTCAAAATCAGAGATATCATAAACTTCAATTGAAAAGCGTATCTTACTGTCATTTTCTTCAATATAATAATTTTTTACATCCATACTGTCTATTGTTTTTCCTTTTGATATTCTTGGATATGGGTTGTAGTCTATTTCTTCATTAGGATCATCTGTATTCATCATTTTTATTTCATCGTTGTTTTGCTCAGCCATTAAATCTTGAAACGCGGTGTTTATTTCAACATCTGAGCAATTTAGTATAGATTTACCAAATTCTATCCAACAAATTATATCTATGAAACCTGCGACACTAACTGATCCCTCGATTTGATCAATTTTTTTAAATTCTTTTAAAACAAGATACTCTTCCTTTAATGCTTCAGGAGTTACAGCATGTTCTGCTTTTTGTTTTTCAACATAAATCATCAAGATTTCCTGATTTCTTCCAAAATAGTTACTAACACGTTGTTCTGCATTGACAACATCATTATCTGGTAAAAAATCATCCATCGACGTTTCCATTTCTAAAGAAGGCAACAATAAACTGAAACCTATGGTTATCACTAGTATTAATCCAACGACAAGCCAGGATCTTTTTTCGATGATTTTACCAAGTTTATCCAACATTGCTCCTTCCTTCCGATCAAATCAGGATGTGATTGTGTACACCAGCCTATGAAGTAGTGACAGCTAATTTTTTGTTTTTTATCATATACTGTTTGGTGTGATATTTTATATTATCCATTATATATTTTTTAAGTATATATTCTTTTATGGCATGGTATCAATATAATTGATAGTAGCATTTATATGGTTAAAGTACATATGTACTAAAAGCTCTTAATTTCAAAAAAAATTTCAAGGGGAAAAGTACAATGCAAATCGACAAGAGGAAACAGAAGAGAATTACTTTGAAAGGATTATTCAGAAATACGGCCCCGGTGGAAAAGGAAAAGGACAGCAGACCTAGCATACCACTACTTAAAAAAATGGCAACTACAAGGGAACTGAGGGATGTATTAAAAAAGATAGAATACGAGACAATACCAACAGTGAGAAACGCATGGATAGATTATTTTCTCGAAGTTACAAAGCGACCTAAATGTAGCGAAGATTAAAAAGAACAAGAGAATAAAGGAATATAACGCCATCATTTTCGTGATACCATTTTGATACAAAACATAACAATTAAATAAGGCATATATATACCACGGCAGGGTGAGGTTAAAATGGATATATCTATCATAGTACCAATAGGGGGCATAGTGGCTTTACTTTTTGCAACATACCTATTTTTTACTGTTAGGAAGCAAAGTTCTGGAAACGAAAAAATGAGAGAGCTTAGTGGTGCCATACGTGAAGGAGCGATGGCATTTTTGAAAAGCGAATATAAAGTCCTTGTTGTATTTGTTGCAGTTGTTGCAGGACTTCTCTTTGTGGCATCGTTTATAGAGGAAACTATGCACTGGGGTTTATCACTAGCATTTGTTATAGGGGCGATATTTTCTGCAGTTGCTGGAAACATTGGAATGCGTATGGCGACAATGGCAAATGCAAGAACAGCAGAAGGAACAAAAAAGAGCCTAAGCAAAGGACTTACAATAGCGTTCTCAAGTGGCGCAGTCATGGGAATGTGTGTTGTTGGACTTGGAGTTCTTGGAGTATTTGGACTGTATACCTTGTTTAACAGTGTATTACTGGTTGGCTATGCTGAAAAGACTATGATGACCACCAACATCTTATTTGGATTTGGATTTGGCGCTTCATCGATTGCGCTTTTTGCTCGTGTTGGTGGTGGAATTTATACAAAATCAGCAGATGTCGGTGCAGACCTTGTTGGTAAAGTAGAGGCAGGAATTCCTGAGGATGACCCACGAAACCCTGCAGTTATTGCCGATCAAGTAGGGGACAACGTTGGAGATGTCGCTGGGATGGGTGCAGATTTGTTTGAGTCGTATGTTGACTCGATAATAGCAACTATGGCACTTGCGGCAGTTGCAGGTGGAGTTGCAGCGGCTACTTATGGAGATAATGCCATTATTCTTCCATTAGTTATTGCGGGAATGGGTATATTTGCCTCAATTATTGGTACTATGGTAGTGCTTTTAGGTGGGGGGAAAAATGTCTATGGGGCATTACGTAACTCGCTTTTTATTAGCACAGCGTTAACTGCAGTATTTGCAGGTATTGCAACATGGTTTATTCTAGATGGAGAAATGAATCCGTTTTATGCAATGGTTGCTGGTCTTATTGCAGGTATTGTAATTGGACTTAGCACTGAGTATTTTACTTCTGAGAAAAGAAAGCCTGCTCAGGGTATAGCAGAGGCTTCTAGAACGGGTCCTGCTACTGTAATTATACAGGGTATGACAACTGGTATGCTAAGTACAGTTATACCTGTTATAGCAGTAGTTATTGCTATGATTGTTGCCTATGAATTTGCAAACTTTTATGGTGTAGCTATTTCAGCGGTTGGAATGCTCAGTATCCTTGGTGTTTCGCTTGCAACTGATTGTTACGGCCCTGTTGCTGATAATGCACAGGGCATAGCTGAAATGGCAGGTATGGGCTCTGAAGTAAGAGAGCGAACTGAACAACTTGATGCTGTTGGTAATACTACTGCTGCAATGGGAAAAGGATTTGCTATAGGATCTGCGGCAATTACTTCTCTTGCGCTTATATTTACATACATGATAGCAGCTGACATACTTCTTCTTCCGGCGGGTAAAACACTTGAACTATCCTTAGGTAATCCTTATGTGGTTTCTGGCGTGTTCATTGGTGCGATGCTCCCATTTGTTTTTACAGCTCTTACAATGGGTGCTGTCGGTCGTGCAGCATATGCAATGGTTGAAGAGGTTAGATATCAATTCAAAAAGTTTGATCTTTTGAAGAGTGATAAAAATAAGCCAGATTATGCTCGTTGTGTAAAAATTAGTACGAACCGTGCACTAAAAGAAATGATGCTTCCTAGTTTATTAGCAGTTGTTTCTCCAGTTATAGTTGGTCTAATTCTTGGACCTGAAGGGTTAGGTGGGCTACTGGTTGGTTCTATTGCCTCTGGTTTTTTGCTGGCAGTATATCTTGCTAACGCAGGTGGTGCATGGGACAACGCCAAAAAATACGTTGAATCAGGCAATCTTGGTGGCAAAGGATCAGAGGCCCATAAAGCTACTGTGATAGGTGATACTGTAGGCGATCCATGTAAAGATACTTCAGGACCGTCCCTTAACATTCTTATCAAGCTTATGTCAATCGTGTCATTGGTATTTTTACCACTGATTATTGCATTCAGCGTATAGATTAAAAAGTAAATCCTGATATTAAATGCAATTGTTACAAAACATTCAAAAAGCATATAAGGAGCAAATATATTCCAAAACGTCTATTTATCCTGTAGAGTAGTGATTTAAATGTATGCCATGGTGAAAGTTGAAGATACAATAAGAATACTTCCCGAGAGATTCGGCGAAGATCTTGATGAAGTAGTTAGCGAAATTGTGCAAAAGAGTTTTGAAGGGACAATGAGAAAAGATCACGGCATGATTATAGCAGCTAACAAAATAGAAGCGGTTGGCGATGGAATAATTATCCATGGGGATGGAGCAATGTATCAAAAAGTAGCTTTTGATGCATTAATGTTCAAACCAGAATTACAGGAAGTCGTGGATGGCATAATATGTGAAATCGTGGAATTTGGAGCCTTTTGCCATATTGGCCCCATTGATGCATTGATACACATGAGTCAAATCATGAATGACTATGTTGAAGTAGATGCAGAGAATGAAATAATCACCGGCAAAGAAAAAAAGATGATGCTTAAAACAGGTGATCCGATTAGAGCAAGAATTGTTGCTGTAAGCATGAATGAACTGTCTGCAAGGGAGAGTAAAATAGGACTTACTATGAGGCAGCCGGCTCTTGGTGCACATGAGTGGTTAAAGGAACCGAAAAAAGAAGAGAAAGGAAAGGAAGAAGAAAAAGATAAAAAGAAAAAGAAAAGGAAGGGACGGAAGTGAAAAATCTCAATGCCTGTAAAAACTGTCATGCGCTAACAGAAAAAAATATTTGTCCTAACTGTTCAGTTCCTACATCAAAAAGATGGAGGGGTTACCTTATTATCAGAGATCCTTCCACCTCCCAGATTGCTGAAAAGATGAATATTACAAAACCTGGTAAATATGCATTAAAGGTTAGGTAATGGACGATATTTTGTATTCATTGCCAGATGATTTACGTGATAAGTTAAAGGAGCCAATAGGGCTGCTTGTAAATGAAGAAGAACTTTTGAGATTACTGGCAAAAGAGGAACATATTGTTTCTGTAGGAGATCAGGTAACTTACACTCTTTTAAAGAATGGCATTGAACCTATTTTTTGTGTTGTTGATTTCAAAATAAAGAGGAATCGTTGTTCTAATGACATTAAAGAAAAGATACAATCATTTGGTAAAAAAAGAGTGGTAATAAAGAATCCGCCGAGATGCATATCTGGTAATCTCTGGAACGCCATAGAAGCCGCATTTGATAATTTAGAGAAAAGCACCCTACGAATTGAAATTGATGGAGAAGAAGATTTAGCAGCACTTCCTGCCATATTATTGGCCCCTGGAGACGTAACTATAATATATGGATTGCCGAATAAGGGGGTCGTAGTAGTTAAAGCCACTAAAGAACATAAGAGAAAAGTAAAAGAGATACTGGATAAGATGTGAGTATCATGGAAATAGAAATTGATTCAAAGAAAAATAATCCTCTGCTTAACAGAACTGAAGTTCATTTCACAATTCAGCACGAGGGGGAAAAAACACCAAACCGAGAGATTATACGCAGCGAACTAGCTGAAAAGCTTAATGCAAAGAAAGAGAATATTATAATTAATGATATTCAGTCAAGTTCTGGCATTCAGAAGAGCATAGGATACGCTAAGATATATCCCTCCGTGAAAAAAGCCGAAGAAATAGAGAGAAAACATATCCTAAAGAGAAACAAAATCAGCGGGAAGAAAGAAAAGAAGGAAGGAGAAAAGGCAGAAACCGCAGAAGAACCACCCAAAGAGGAAGAGAAACCAGCTGAAAAGAAGGAGTAAAAATGAAAGGTAGAGAGATATTTAAGGTTGAGGGTGACAAGATTACCCGTTTACGAAGACATTGCCCAAAATGTGGAGAAGGTGTATTTTTAGGCGAACATAAAAACCGTGTTAGCTGCGGAAAATGTGGGTACACAGAGTTTAAAGGTGGAAGTAAGGAAACATCTAAGCCTATTGAAACTGAGGGGAAACCTGCAGAGCCGCCTAAATAACCAAAGGACGGGTAACAAAAAACAGATGGCAAACGGAAAGATTATTGATTGGCATCTTTTTTTATCATATTTTTTATTAGAGAAGAATACATTTCCTATTTAGTGTTGGGTCTGTATGTTGAAACCTAAATAAGCAAACAGGCTCTTAAGAAAATACCCATTATGTATTGTAAATTTAAGTGGGAAAAGAAATGCTGTTCAAGAAAAGGTATGATGATAAAGAGGTTGAATGCCGATATTGCCATCAGAGGGTATATCCATTGATACAATTAAATAGGATGAAGAGTGAATTTTATGGTTGCCGATATTCTATTGGGGCGAACAAGCCATATTTATTAGTATGTCCAAAATGTAAAGCAATTTTGGGAACATCTTATGGTCACAGATTTGAAGGAGAAGAAATGAGTACATTGAATTTGATATTAATTTTAGTTGGAGTGATAATATTTGTAGCATCCTTTTTAGTTAATTCACAACCATCTGCTAGTATATTCTGGTTTTTGGGTATTATATTGGTTTTCTTAGGTTTATATTATACAAGGAAAGCAAAACAGAAGTAGGTAGATATTTACTAATAACGAAACGAATATATGCTTTTAGTTCTAAGATTATAGCATAATTTGCTGAAAGGATCTGTAGTGTAGCCTGGATATCACCGGGGCTTCCGGAGCCTCTGACCCGGGTTCGAATCCCGGCAGATCCGTTGTGCTCTCTCGGAGAGATTTAGGTCAACAGAGGCGAAAACCTTGTTCTGTTGATTTTCTCCTTAAAACTAACCTTTCTTTTTACCGCCTCCTTTTTGTGGTTTTATTGCATTTGCAATCCAATCCATAGGTGCTTGGTTATAATACATATCTGCAT
>JAUWOO010000023.1 GCA_030612095.1 Thermoplasmatota archaeon
GTCATTTATCCTGCAGCACGATAATCCCCGTATGGTTCATGCACCTCATTTTTGGGTGCAGAAGGTGTACTGGTCCCTCTTTTGGAGGAAAACGAGTTCCGTATGAATCCTGACGATATTAGGGAAAAGATAACTGATGAGACTAAACTCATAATAGTAAATTCTCCTCAAAATCCAACTGGCTCGGTTATGACCAAATCAGAGATGGAAGATATTGCGGAACTAGCTGAGGAATATGACGTTTATGTGGTGTCAGATGAAATATATTCAAAAATGACGTACGACACCAGCCACTATACTCCAACAGCGAGAGATGAGGCTAAGGAAAGAACCGTACTTTTGGACGGATTCTCCAAATATTATGCCATGACCGGTTGGCGTTTAGGATATATGGTAGTACCCTGTAAGATGGCAGAGAGACTTCAGGACTTTCTTGTCAGTGCTGTATCATGTACCGCAGCATTTACACAGTGGGCGGGTGTAGAGGCGCTGACTGGTGATCAAAGCTTTATTCCTGATATGATGGCAAGATTCAAGGAGAAAAGAGACAGGATTGTTGAAGGTCTGAATTCCATACCTCACTTTAGTTGTCAGGCGCCCAAAGGTGCATTCTATGCCTTTCCAAACATTATTGAGACTGGTATGACCGCTCAGGAATGTGCTGACCATTTACTTTACAATGCCGGTGTAGCTACTCTTCCAGGTACTGCCTTTGGTCCATATGGTGAAGGATATCTTAGATTCTCATACGCAACGACTTTGGAAAACATAGATGCTGCTATTGACAGAATAAAAAAATCGTTTAAATAGGGCCATTTGGAGGGTAACTAACTTTTAAATATTATTTGGATATTACAAAAACGCTATTATGCTATCTGGGGAATAGCTATAACCCTTGATTCTGCCAAGCAGCCCATTCACATATTCCATAATAAACGATAGCTAATGCTGTTAAATAGGAAATTGAAAGATAAAAATTATTTGCAAGCAAGTATGGAGGCTTTTATATGGATAAGAAAAAGACAGATTCAAAAGATAAAAAACTTCAAATCGCGTTTTATTGGGCTGCAAGTTGTGGCGGATGTGAAATAGCTGTTCTTGATATAGATGAGGCAATTTTAGATGTTGCAGCTGCTGCAGATATATTATTTTGGCCGGTCGCAATAGATACAAAGTATAAAGATGTCGAGGCGATGAAGGATAATACAATCGATGTATGTTTTTTCAATGGTGCGGTTAGAACCTCTGAACAGGAACACCTGGCAAATCTACTTCGCAAGAAATCAAAGATTCTTGTGGCGTTTGGTGCATGTTCGATTAGTGGCGGTATTCCTGGACTTGCAAACATTGCTAGCAGGGAAGAGATTTTTAAAACAGCTTATCTTGATAACCCATCTACCGAAAATCCTGATAAAACGATACCTAAAACCTCTGTAAAAGTGAAAGAAGGGGAGCTCACCCTTCCTGAGTTTTATGATACAGTAAAGACCCTTGATCAAGTAGTCGATGTTGATTACTATCTTCCAGGTTGTCCACCTTCTCCATGGCTTATAACTGATGCAATTGACGCTATTATTAAAAACAAGCTTCCTCCGAAAGGTTCTGTGCTTGCACCGATGAAATCTGTGTGTGATGAATGTCGTTTTGAAAAATCTGAGAAGAAAATTAAGAGTATAAAACGGATTTACGAGCTTGATAAAATAGAGGATAAATGTTTCCTTGAGCAGGGTGTAATATGTATGGGGCCTGCGACACGAGCAGGATGCCGCGGTAAATGTATGGAGGGTAATATGCCATGTACTGGTTGTGGTGGACTTCTTCCAAATTCTTTAGATCAGGGTGCTAGTATGATATCTGCTCTCGCTTCAATTCTTGGGGTGGAGGGTGAAGAAAACATGACCGATGAAGAGGTTGATAAACTCATCGAGCAGGTCAAAGATGTAGTTGGAACGTTCTACAAATATACATTGCCTGCATCGCTTATTAATCGGAGGGTGATGAAATGAAAACCATTGTTATTGATCCAATAACCCGTCTTGAAGGTCATGGGAAAATCAGTATATTTCTTGATTCAAAGGGAGATGTAGAAAACGCCTACCTTCAGATTCCAGAGTTACGAGGTTTCGAACGTTTTTCCGAGGGAAGAAGAGCAGAGGATATGCCACAAATTACTTCACGTATCTGTGGTGTGTGCCCTGTTGCCCATCATTTAGCTGCTACTAAGGCTTTGGATGATGCTTTTAATGTCGAACCAACATCTGCAGCAAAGAAACTTCGGGAACTTTTGTACTGTGGATATATTATCTACGATCATATTCTTCATTTCTATTTCCTAGGTGGCCCCGATTTTGTAGTTGGGCCTGATGCACCTCCCGCTCAGAGAAATATTTTAGGGGTTATTGAGAAAGCTGGTCTGGAAGTAGGAAAGGAAGTTATTAAACATAGAGCATATGGTCAGAAAATAACTGCGATTCTTGGTGGCAAGGCAACACACCCAGTTTCCGGTTTGCCGGGGGGTGTTTCAAAAGGACTTTCAAATGATGAAGTGAAAGAGATCAAAGACATGGTGAAATCATGTATTGACTTTGCCAAGTTTTCACTAAAACTTTTTGATGATATTATCCTTAATAACAAAAAATATGTCGATCTTATCCTTTCAGATCCATATATTTTAAAGACATACAATATGGGTCTTGTAGATGAGAAAAACAAGGTTAATTTCTATGGTGGAAAAATAAGAGTTACCGATCAAGAAGGAAAAGAGTTTCTTAAATTTGATGTAAAAGGTTATTACAAACACATAGCAGAACATGTTGAGGAATGGAGCTATATGAAATTTCCATATCTCAAAAGCATTGGTTGGCATGGTTTAAAAGATGGTAAAGATAGTGGAATCTATCGTGTTGGTCCCCTTGGTAGGTTAAACGCTTCTGAAGGTATGGCTACACCACTTGCGGACAAAGAATATAAACGAATGTTTGAAACTCTTGGTAAAAGGCCGATTAATTCAACGCTTGCTTTTCACTGGGCACGTCTTATTGAACTGCTTTATGTCACTGAGCGGGCAAAGGAATTGGTAGATGATCCCGAGATAACATCTACAAAAATCAGAAATCCCGTTGGCGAACCTGGTGAGGGATTTGGTGTTGTAGAAGCAGCGCGTGGAACACTTATCCATCATTATAAACTTGATAAAAATGGACTTATAGAAAAGGCAAATCTTGTTGTTGCTACAACAAACAATGCAGGTGCTATTACAATGTCTATTAGAGATGCGGCCAAAGGTCTCATCAAAAAGGGAAAGGTGGACGATGGACTTCTTAACATGGTAGAAATGGCATTTCGTGCTTATGATCCTTGTTTTGCCTGCGCTACGCATACACTTCCTGGTGGCATGCCTTTTGAAGTAAATATTTATGATAAAAACAAGAAACTTTACAAAAACATTAAACGACTGTAGAGGAAAATATAGATGAAGACGATCGTGTTAGGTATTGGAAACCCAATCCTATCGGATGATGGTGTTGGAATTCATGTTGCAAAACAACTGAAACAGCACATAAAAGATCCTAATGTGACCATAGATGAGGCACTAACTGGAGGCATGAATCTTCTTGATCTGATCATAGGATTTGACAAAGCTATACTCATCGATGCAGTTAAAATGAAAAATGCACGGACCGGTGATGTAAAACGTTTTTCTATATCCGATATGTCGACTGCCCATTCTTGTAATCCACATGATGTATCCCTTGCGGAGGCACTCAAGATGGCTGAGAGATTAGGTGAAACTCACATTCCGCGTGAAATAGTAATTATTGGCATAATGATGAATGAAATGCCTTGCGAATTTGGGGAAAAATTAAGCGAAACTGTTGCTGCAGCAGTACCAAAAGCCGTTGAGATTGTTTTGTCCGAACTTGGAGAAAATTTGGAGATATCGAGATGAAATAAAGATAAATTAACATGAAAGTAAGTCTAAGGTGAAAAAATATGACCGAATTTGAGCCAAATATCATAGGATTTTTATGCAATTGGTGTTCGTATGCGGGAGCAGATTTAGCGGGGACTAGTAGGATGAAATATCCGCCGAACATCAAGTCTATACGTGTTATGTGTTCAGGTAGAGTTGATACTGTGTTTATTCTGGATGCGCTTAAAAAAGGAGCAGATGGTGTGCTTGTTGCTGGATGTCATCCTGGGGATTGTCATTATCAATCTGGAAATTATAAGACAAATAGAAGAATTAAACTATTGAAAAAACTACTGGGAGATATGGGCGTAGAGCCCCGGAGAGTGAGGTTTGAATATATTTCTGCTTCAGAAGGGCAAAAGTTTGCAAAAGTAGTTACTGATTTTGTTGATGAACTTAAAAAAATGGGTCCAAATCCATTGAAGACTCTGCAAGATTAGTTCTCATCTTGATTGATTTTGATTTCCATATTTTGTTTTCCAATATGTAAATTGTAATATAGCAAAAAAAGATATCAGTTTCATCTTGGCGGGAGATGTTATGAGTAAAACTGATGAGAAACAGTTGCTAGAGAAAGCAAATAAACCAGGTAAGGATGCAATGCGACTGCATCCATTTTATCGTGGAAAGATAGAGATTGTACCAAAATGCCGGGTGAGAGATTTTGATGATTTTAGTATTTGGTATACTCCAGGAGTTGCTGAGCCGTGTAAAGAAATTCAAAAAAACCCTCTCAAAGTATATGACTATACAAATAAGTGGAATGCAGTGGCAATAGTAAGTGATGGAACTAGAGTATTGGGTCTTGGAGATATTGGTCCAGAGGCAAGTCTCCCCGTAATGGAAGGAAAATCTCTGCTGTTTAAATATCTGGGAGGTGTTGATGCATATCCTATTTGTCTAGACACAAAAGACCCTGATGAAATAATTCAAGCAGTGAAATGGTTGAAACCGAGTTTTGGCGGTATAAATCTTGAGGATATTGCTAAGCCAAAGTGTTTCTATATTTTGGAGAAACTAAGAAAGGAAATGGATATTCCAGTGTGGCATGATGATCAGCAAGGAACGGCGACAATTGTCACTGCTGGGGCGATAAATGCAATAAAACTCGTTGGGAAAAAATTGAATACCGCTCTTGTTGCGATGGTTGGTGCAGGTGCTGCAAATATTGCAATTGCTAGGGTTTTGATTGCTGCAGGCGTCAATCAAAAAAACATCATTATGGCAGATAGCAAAGGAATACTTCATTCATCAAGAAAGGATCTTGAGAAGGAACGTAAAACTAATCCGGTTAAGTGGGATATGTGCCTTAAATCAAATGGAGGGGGGCGAACTGGATCAGTTGGTAATGCATTTAAGGATGCGGATATTTGTATTGCTGCAAGCAAACCAGGTCCTGGAACTATTCTTAAGGAATGGGTGGGGACAATGGCTGATGATTCCATTGTATTTGCAACAGCGAATCCTGTTCCCGAAATCTGGCCCTGGGAAGCAAAAGATGCCGGTGCGAAAATTTTTGCAACAGGCAGATCCGATTTTCCAAATCAAATTAATAATTCACTGGGTTTTCCAGGTATTTTTAGGGGAACTCTTGACGTACGTGCGGAAACAATTACTGATGAAATGTGCATTGCGGCTGCATATGAACTTGCAAAAACTGCAGAGGATGAGGGAATGGATGAAGAACGTATTGTCCCTACAATGGATTCTTGGGAAGTATTTCCTAGGGAAGCAGTGGCTGTTGGAATAAAAGCGATATCTCAGGGTATCGCACGTGTAAAGCCATCAAAACAAGAAATTTATGACCATGCCATGGAAATAATAAAAAAGGCTCGCGATGAAACACAGATGCTCATGAATCAGAAATTTATAGCTGAGGCTCCATTTTGAAATATTTAATCATGATTTTTAAATAGACCTGATTGCATCCGCCCACTGATGATTATAGGGAAGGGACGACTTATACCGCTTGCGGCAATGATTGTAATTTTAATTGGAGCTGGTTCTTCTGCTTATGTCTACGCAACACAGACTACCACAGACAATATCACTATTAATGGTCAGCAATACACCATTAACCAGATATTCTATATCGCTGAACAACGAACCTTTGACTCATTGAATTTTTCTGGAATTGCACTTGATGATCTCATCATAAAAACTGGTGTTGGGTGCCTAGAGTGCCATGAATATACCATAATTGGAGATGATGGATATCAGAAAACAGTAACCTGGGAGAACATACAAGAAGGTCTTCTTACCAAGGATGGTATGACTGTTTTCTACTAAACTCCCATTTGACTAATAGGCATATCTCATATTGATTTTAGAAAGTAGTAGGGGAATTGTAAATGACCTGTAAAAATTTTAAATATGTTTAATGGATTCTTAAAGGCTTATTTGGCTTATGTGTGTAAAAAAACATTCAAAATTCATTTTTCTGAACGCTTTTATAGCAAAAGTATATGGAGGGTTTTGACAAACCATCATATAAACCTCTATGCCCTTAAACCATACCTTATCTATAAGGAGTGAGAGATGGATAAGTTTTAACAGTTTTATACTAAAGCAACATTATCAGAAAGTGAAAGGTCTCGGAGATCGTCTTGAATTAATCCGTAACTCCGCCCTTTTTAAATGATGATAACGAGAATGAAGAGATGAACTCGCGCGCCTCTCGAGTCTCGATTATGTTTCATTTCTTTCAAATATCACCTTTTTTGGACACTTCTCAACGGCTGCAGGTGAAGGGACACATTTTTCCGGATCGAAGAAGGGCAAATCCTTTTCCTCATTCCAAGTAACCTCCTCATTCTCAGATGCTTTAACACATATCCTACAGTGAATACAACCAAGCGGGCATCTTTCCCTACCAGGAATATTCTTTTTAGAAAGATAGTTACATGCCAGATACTGAGGCATTTTAGCAGGAATAATCTCAATTAGATTCTGAGGACATTCCTTTGTACAAAGTCCACATCCAATACATTTATCAGGATCGATTACCACAATCTTTTTTTCTGGATCAATTGAAATCGCATTTTCTGGACAAACATTTACACAATCGCCAAAACCAAAACAACCATAAGGACATTTCTTAAAACCCGAGGAAAGTTGAGCAGCAGCCTTACAAGTATCTATGCCCTTATACTCATAGAGAATCTCAGAATTACCACCACAATGAACAACAGCAACCTTTTTATCGCCAGATGAAAGATCAACTCCGAGAGCATTACCAAGGGCCTTTACCTTTTTATCATCGTTCATAAGAACCATACATGGGCTAGTCTGCAATATATCGATATCCTTTGCAATCTCACCAGCATAAGCAAAACAACCTGGGTAGCCGCAAGCACCGCAGTTCATTCCCGGAAGAAATTTTGAAATTTCCTCGGTTTTCTTCAAAAGTTTATCCTCCTCAGGAAGGAATCTGTTTACCAAAAAAATTGCAATACCACAACCCATACCAACAAGCGTAAGGGAAACAATAATTAGTACAGTATTATCCATTTAAACCATTCCTCCAAAAGCAAGAAATGCAATACCAAGAAGCATTGCAACAAGAAATGCTACAGGTATACCTTTGAAAGCTTTTGGAACATCAGCAAGATCCAACTTCTCCCTGATTCCAGACATTATGGCAAGAACTAAGGTAAATCCAACACCAGCACCAAGAGCACTTACAATGGTTTCAGCAAGGTTAAATGCTTGATCAACATTAATAAATGTAACTCCAAGAACAGCACAGTTAGTTGTAATCAATGGAAGATAAATGCCAAGAGCATTGTAAAGATTAACATTAGTCCTACGAATTGTGATTTCAAGGATCTGAACAAGAGAAGCAATAACTAAAATAAAAATTGCAGTTCTCATATAAGTAATACCAAATGGCACTAGCAATTGATAGAAAAGCAACCAAGAGACAACGGATGCTGCAAACATTACAACAATAACAGCAATTCCCATACTAACAGCACTTGACAGTTTCTTTGAGACACCAAAGAATGGGCAAAGTCCAAGGAATTTTGCAAGAACAAAGTTGTTCACAAGCGCCATCATGATGAATATTGAAAAAAGATTATCCACTCTCAATCGCCCCCATATAACGAAGAGTTGCAAGCAAGCAACCTAACACAAGAAATGCACCCATTGGAAGAATGAAAACTGACATGGGATTATCAAAAAGTCCAGGGGCGGAAAAGACATGAGTTCCAAAAATTGTAATCTCCCCTGTCCCAAGAAGCTGTCTAAAAAAGGAGATAATTGTAATAGCAATTCCAAAACCAATACCCATTCCAAGAGCATCAGCAACCGAATCAGCAAGAGTGTTTTTAGATGCAAATGCTTCTGCCCTACCAAGTATAATACAGTTAACAACTATAAGTGGAATAAAAATGCCAAGAGACTTAGAAAGTTCTGGTATAAATGCCTTCATAGTAAGATCAACAATTGTGACAAGAGTAGCAATAATTACAATAAATACTGGAATGCGGACACGATCTGGAGTAACACCGCGGATAAGTGAAACAATAATATTTGCACTAATTAAAACAAACATAACTGCAGCAGTCATACCAAAAGCGTTGTCAATAGATGTACTAACAGCAAGTGTTGGGCAAAGACCCAGTAGGAGAATAAATACTGGATTTTCGTTTATTATCCCTTTTTTAAGATTTTTCAATATATGAACCATGTTTAAGACACCTCCACAGATGAAACCAATTCAACAAGAGAATCAAATCTATCTTCAATAGAGGAAACTATACCATTTATAACCGCTTTTGAACTAATAGTCGCACCAGAAATAGCATCAATATCTCCACCAGTTTTACTAAGTTCAATACCAGAAAATGAAACCTCTTGAAACTGATCAAGGAAAAATGACTGAGTAATTTTATCTCCAAGACCTGGAGTTTCCGAGTGAGATATAACGGATAATCCCCGAAGTATTAAATCATCAGTTGAACTAAGATTTGTAGGTTCCAATGCTACTAACATTTCAATAGTTCCACCATAGCCGGAACCAATAGTTTTGACAGCATAACCAATAGTATTGTTATCTGTAAAAACAACATAGCAATCATTTGCATCATTACTTGTAAAATCAGTCATATCTGAAAAATGAACACTTAGTTTTTCTTTGAATGCCTCAAGTTTCGCAGTTTCAATTTTTTCATAAGTAATACTATCGACATATGCAAGAGCTATAACCGAAATACAGACTACAACGGTAAGGAAAAGAATTGGAACAATGTCTGCCCTGAAATTAGTTTTACTCATTTCTTCCCCTCCTTTTTATCAGTAGAACTATCTTGATCAGGTTTATCTGCCACATCAGTCGTTTTTGCTTTCTTTTTTAATGGAAACCTGGATTTCTTCTCAGGCGGAATATAACCATATGGCTTTGGTTTTACATGTCTATCAATAAGTGGAGTGAATGCATTCATTAAAAGAATTGAAAATGCAACACCTTCTGGCATAGAACCATAAACACGAATGAGAATAACAAGAACACCCGCACCAAAAGCAAAAATAAATTGACCCTTAGCAGTCATTGGACAAGTTACATAATCAGTGGCCATGAAAAATGCACCAAGAAATAAACCACCTGCGAGAATATGAAAAACTGGATCCTGACCAGGTATAAGCCAAGCTAATAGAAACACAGTTCCAATATAAACAACTGGAATTCTCCATTTAATGACACCAGTAGCAAGAAGTAATAAACCTCCAATTAGAATAAAAAGAGCCGATGTCTCACCGATGCATCCACCAACATTACCAAACAACAAATCAATATAGAGATCAGAAGTACTACCTGCATAAGAAAAACCCTCGCCTAAAGGTGTAGCTGAGGTAATAGAATCAAGAGAAATAACAGATTTTACTGGAGCAATCCAACTAGTCATCAAACCTGCAAAACTTACAGTAATAAACGCTCTACCTGCAAGAGCGGGATTGAAAATATTATGACCAAGACCGCCAAAAGCCTCTTTTACAATGGCAATACAAAAAGCAGCACCAATTATTACTGCCCACAATGGAATTCTTGGTGGAAGAACAAGAGCAAATAACATTCCTGTTACAATAGCACTTCCATCCATTATGAATTCTCTTTTCCTAAGTCGTTTTGCTAAAAATTCTGTTGTAATAGCAGTAATGACAGAGACTAAAACAACAAGAAGAGTGTAAATTCCAAAAAAGTAAACACCACCAATAATTGGAAGAAGAAGAGCAAGACAAACAACATACATGACTTTCTTTGTATTTTTTTTATCATGTATATGTGGAGAAGTCGATACTACAAGTCTTTTCTGATCAACTGTTTCTTCAGCCATTACTTAGGCCTCCTCTTTTGAAGTTCAGCCTTACCAACCTTGATATATTGAACAAGAGGAATGTTTGCAGGACAACCATAAGCACATGAACCACATTCAACACAGTTATCAATCCAGTAATCCTTCAACTCATCATACATGTTCTTCTTAACATAGGCAACATACATCAAAGGCATCAAATTCATAGGGCAGTTCTCAACACAAGTACCACAACGAATACAATTACCCTCAACCTCCGTATTATTTTTCTGAATAAGAATAGAATTAGTTCCCTTTGTTGTAGGGGTGTCAAAAGAAATCTGAGCAATGCCCATCATAGGTCCACCGAAAATCATAACATTAGCATTTGAATTAGTACCGCCACAATAATCAATAATTTCACTGGCAGGAGTTCCAAAGCGAGATATAATGTTCTTTGGTTCTTTTACTGCACCTGAAACTGTTAAAACACGTTCAACAAGAGGTATTCCATCATATATCGCATCATAAATAGCCTTTAAAGTACCCACATTTTGAACAACAACACCAACATCCATTGGGAGACCACCTATTGGTACTTCCATCCCAAGAATCCTTTTCAAAAGAGTTTTCTCAGCACCCATAGGATATTGAGCAGGGAGTAATTCCACAATTACCTCACCAGAAATATTTGACTCTGAAACAATTTTTTCCATGTTTTCAATAGCATCAGGCTTATTACTTTCGATACCAATATATGCCTCATTGCAACCAAGGACCTTCATCATTATTTCCAGTCCCTTTAAAATCTCCTCACCATGCTCAAGCATTAGACGATGATCAGAAGTAATAAAAGGCTCACATTCACAGCCGTTTATTATAATTGTATCAATTTTTTTATCTGGAGGGGGCTGAAGCTTTACATGGGTGGGAAATGTTGCACCACCAAGACCAACAATACCTGCCTCTTTAACACGATTTAGAATCTCTTTTTTTGAAAGTTTATTAGGTTTAGAAGGCTTATCAATTTTAACCCAATCATCCTTGCCATCTGCTTCAATTACAATAGCATTACCAACATTTGATGTAACTGAACTAACCATCTCGATAACTTTAGTAACTTTTCCTGAAACGGTTGAATGAATGGGGACAGAGACAAAACCACCCGCCTCAGCAATTTTTTGCCCTACTTTTACCTCATCACCTTTTTTTACAATGGCTTTTGAAGGGGCACCAATGTGTTGACTAAGCGGGAGTATCACTTGCTTTGGAAGAGGGACTCTTTCAATTTTTTTATTTGAAGTAATCTTATTTCCGGGAGGATGAATCCCGTGGCTTTTTTCATTGTTGAACAGCGACATTTGAAACCCCCAATATTATGAGATATATTTAAACTTGAATCTTAAAATCGGTTAAATTAGAAGAATAAAAGAGATTCTGAGGATCATCATAACCTAGAACAATTGTCTCTATGTCTGGTAATGAATCAACAAGATTTACACCATCAACTGGTCCAAGCACAAAAACTGCAGTGGCTAAAATATCTGCAACAGTGCAATTATCGGCAATTATAGTAGAACTAGAACACAATGTAACCGAACGTCCAGAAGTTGGATCCATTATATGACCTACCTTGGCACTTTCATTAAAGTATCTCTCATAATTACCAGAAGTAGCGATGGCCTCTCCTGAAAGACCAAACTCCATAATTGACTCATTAGCATCATCTGGATTTCTAAGGCCAGTAACCCAGTTTACTCCATCTGGTTTTGTTCCATAGGTTGCAATGTCTCCCCCAGCATTGATAAGAGCGCTTTTAATACCCATATCCTTCAAGATTTTTAAAGCTTCATCAACAGCAAAACCCTTAGCAATACCATCAAGAGTAAGACTCATTCCATTCTCAAGAAGTATCTCATCATCAGAAACGGTTATCTTTTCAGATCCAACATAGTTCTTTGTAGTGTTAATGTATTCCTCCTGTTTGGAATAGTTAACATTCCAGAAGAAATCAGTATAAACATTCAAAACATCACTTTCATTTTTAACAACGAAATCTAACCAACCAGATTTAACAGTCCACTGCATACTAACATTATCATAACTCACAGTTGGGGTCTCATTTAAAGTATAATCATGAACTGAAAAAACGAGTTTGATATCATCAGTAATATTCTCTGAATTGAGGTTATCAATAAATAATGGACTCATGTTAAAAAGATAATATGGGCTGAAACTACTGGATGGACTCCAAAGATCTAACAATGGAAGGATCGTAATATCAAATGCTCCGTTCGTGATAGAATTATACATAACTGATGTCTCAATCATATCAACAATTTCAGGAGAGGGATTCTTCAATATTCCATTTGAATTAAGCTGGGAAATCTCAGATGACTCATTGAATCTATTAGCAAGATCTACAATTTCATCAATCCTTTTATATGCAGCTTCAATTGCCTCATTCGCCTTGGTTTCATCAGATGAATATACAATAATTGAAACAAATGTATCCATTTTATCTCTCGTATCTTCATATCTTTCTTCAGATTCGTCAAACTGTATACATCCGGCTATGCATACCACTATTATAAAAAAACACAAACCAATAATATTTGCAATTTTTAACATGACACCACCTTTTAATATTTAGAGATTGACCGGTGCATAATAGGAACCATTCTTAAAACTTCGTTTATTTCCTAAATGAACAAAGAAGTTGTAGAGTCTGGTGATGAATTGGAGGTTATTTTCCCTTGCGGATCACAGCAATGTAAATACCTTTCTCTGAATTAAGGGATACTAGCTGGTTGCCTGTTTTGGAACACCAGCTTGGAACGTCCTTTGAAAAGCCAACGTCTGATGCCGTGATCTTCAGCACTTGCCCATCATCCATTACTCTGATCTTTTTTGCCTGCTTTATCTCTTGGCAATTTTCTCATATAAAACTTTTTATCTTTATATTTTACCTGTATCAATTTATCTTCATCTATCAACTTTTTGATAATACTCCAATCTGCTTTAGCTTTTGTTAAAAACTCTTTCATACCTTCTTCCCTCATTGGATGCACCGATGTAATACTAAGCAAGTCCTCCTCGACATTTCCAGTATATGCAAAAGCATTTCCTTCATAGCCAATAAGATATTCTGCATCAATACCTCGTTCCTTGAAAATTTGATATGTCATATTTATCTCATATTCAGACGCAGGTGTTACTCCTTTTTCTGCTGGTGGTCTTGTAGGAATAGAAATATAACTTTTTTTAGGATTTAACCCTGCGATGAAGTCCGCAACTTGCTCTACCCCTTTGGTATCATCATTAACATCTTGAATAAGCATAGTTTCTGTTGCCAACTCGCCATTAAAGGTGTGTGAAAACTCCGATATGCCCTCCTGTATTTTATCAAGTTTCAGAGATCCATAAGGCCTATTGATCCTCCGCCAGATACCTTGACTTACAGCATCAATTTTTAAAGAAACCCAATCAGCCTTATGCAGATCATCTCTGACATCTTCTTTCCACATCAACGATGAGTTTGCAATAACAGCAATTTTGATTCCCAGAGATAAAGATTTAAGCAGACCTATCTCTTTACCAAGGTTAATATCTAACGTGGGTTCTCCATCGGGCACAAAAGTAAGATAATCAATAGGTTCTCCCCTCTCCCTCGCCTTTTTGACTTTATTCTCTACAGCATGCATTATTTCTTCAGGTTTATAGAACTTCCCTCGGTTAATCTGCATATTATTGGTTCTTCCAAGTTGACAGTAAATGCAAGAATACGTGCAGATTTTTGGAGGAATATTATTTATCCCCAAGCTTTTTCCTAGGCGTCTTGAAGGAACAGGACCAAATGCAATTAATTTTCTTTCGTTTACCATTTTTTAACTCTCAGTTATATCAGTTGCTTTTATTGCTTTTATTATAACGAAACTACCAACACCATAGCCGTCTTCTATTAAACCTATTTTGTCGGTTTGACCAGGAAAGACAGTCTGCTTGATTACAACATCTGTAAAATTGGTTTCTCTTAACAAAGCTATTGTCTCCTTCACCGAATAAAGGGTAGCATTTCTATAGAACTTGCTTTCCTCCTTTTTTAACTGGTATTGTTTTCCCAACTCACTTTCTTTATCTACAAAGCCAACAATAATAAAACCATCAGTTTTTAAAACTCGGTAAGCTTCTTTAAACGATTTTACCAAATCGTCTACGAAACAAATTGTTGTAACCATTAGAATAAAATCAAATGTTTCATCATTAAAAGGCAGTTGTTCTGCCACTGCTTTATAGACTTGTATTCCTCGATTTCTTGATAGTTCTGCCATTTTTTTAGAAGGATCTACACCAATTTTTATTCCCAAAGGTAAAGCAAATCTACCCGAACCAACGCCAATTTCAACACCGAATTTATCAGAAGAAATTAAACTTTTTATGGCATTGAGCTCTGCTAGGTAAATATCTCGGTTTTTTATGAACCATTCATCATATTCTTTGCTGTATTTCTCAAATGATTCAATTTTTGCCATAATTAATCCTTATTTTCAATGTGGTGTTGCGTACAACATTCTTTATCATTCCAATACAATTATTCTTTATTTTTTCTCATGCAAAGATCACATCTGAATTTATTCCCTTCAACCTTCTGATAAAACAACGCCTCTTTCATCATATTCTCAACATTTTATCTAAAGCATTTTTTGCTCTGATTCGTATTTCCTCTGGAATGTGAACTTCATATTCCCCCCGTTCTAATGCCAATTTCACTTTTTCTAGCCTTATTTGATTCATACCAATACACAAAGTTCCAATGGGATAGAATTTTTTATCAGAATTATCCTTTAGCAATCGGTAAACAAAATTATCTTCCGTTCCGACAATGAACTCCTTTTGATTGGATTGAGCCACATATCTCGACATTTGAGATGTGCTACCTACAAAATCTGCTAAATGTCTCACTGGTGTGGTGCATTCTGGGTGGACTATAACCTCTGCGCCAGAATGCATATCTTTTAATTTTTTAAACTGTTTTAGCTTAATATTTTCATGAACGTAACAATAGCCATCCCATAAAATAACATCTTTATCTGTATGTTCAGCTACGTATGACCCAAGGTTTTTATCTGGGAGAAATAAAATTTGGTCC
>JAUWOO010000098.1 GCA_030612095.1 Thermoplasmatota archaeon
AATATAGGAAAACAAGTAATAGTTTATTTAGTTTTTACTTTCTTAAAATATAGTGTGGAGTCCGAAATTATTTCCCACTTTAAAAAATGTTGAGATAAACATATAAGAATGGGAAAGATTTATCGCGATTTATGAGAATCGCACATATATCCGACATACATTGCAATTATGGTAGTGATTTCAACAGCAAGGTTTTTGATAACGCTGTAAAACTTTTAAACAAAACTGATTCGGATCTAGTTTTTATTTCAGGAGATTTAACTACTTGGGGACTCCTTTCGGAATATAAACTTGCTAAGGAAAAGTTAAAGAAGATAAATGGTAAAATTGTCATTGTCCCAGGGAACCATGATGAACGGAATCTTGGATACAAACTATTCCCTGAGTTTTTCGGCGATCCAAGTTTTATACACACGTACAAGGATCTAAGCTTTGTCGGTCTGCCATCAAGCGAACCGGATAAAGATGACGGGAGACTTGGGAGAAGAAGACACAGACTCATAGAAAGGGGGATAAAAAAGGGTAAAAATCTTACAATTGTTGGGTTTCATCATCATCTCATTCCAGTACCTAACTCAGGTAGAGAAAAAAACATCATTGAAGATGCTGGCGAGACTCTTGACATCATCTTAAAAAATGAGGTACCACTTGTTCTTATGGGACACAGACACGTTCCTTATGGTGTTAAAATTCATAAAACACTACTTGTGAATGCAGGTACTTTTTCTTGTAACAGAACCAGGGCGCATTTTGGACACACCTTTAACATCATTGACATAGACAATAAGAACATTACAGTCACGGTTGTCGATATTACAAACAATAAACAGAAAAAAATGATTAAGTTTAATCTAGAGAATAGACATTATAAAAATAGATATTATAATCCAGACATTAGAATAGAGTAGCTGTTTTTTTCGTAATGCTTATTTACGGAAATTGCAATTCAGGTCTAAATATCACGTTAACTGAGGTGGAGGTTCTCATTGGATCCAACGTTATTGTTCGTTGCATGTGGTGCAGCTGCTATCGGCTTTTACATGGCATGGAGCATCGGTGCAAATGATGTTGCCAATTCCATGGCTACTGCTGTAGGTGCAAAGGCAATCACGTTCAAGCAGGCGGTACTCATTGCAGGCATTCTAAATTTTGCCGGTGCCATACTTTTAGGCCCCCATGTTGCTGGAACAATCAAAGGCGGCATTGTAAAGGGCAGCATAATTGCAGATCCTCACACTTTACTACTGGGTTTTGTAGCATCGCTTCTTGCAGCTGCATTGTGGGTAACTCTATCAACCTGGAAAGAACTACCAATATCCACAACACATTCGGTGATTGGTGCATTAATCGGTTTTGGCATAATTGCAGGAGGCGTATCCTCAATTGATTGGACAGTCATGGGAAAAGTTGCATCGAGTTGGATACTTTCACCTGTTGCTGGCTGTATAATTGCTTTTTTTGTGTTTAAAGTCATAGTAAAAACAATTTTTGCCAAAGATGAACCTGTAAAAGCTGCTAAGATTGTTGGTCCACTTGCTATCGGCGTTACTGCATTTTTAATTGTTTCATCCCTATTTTTAAAAACCAAATTGAGTGAAATGATTGGGGTATCAAATTTACCCCAGGTACTTTTAATTTCGACAGTTATTTCTGCGATTGCTTGCATAATAGCAATGTTTTTACTTAGAAACATTGAAGCCAAGTCTGTCGAAGATTATGCAACTGTTGAAGGTATCTTTAGAAAATTACAAATTGTTACCTCATGTTACGTTGCATTTTCACATGGTGCAAATGATGTTGCCAATGCTATAGCCCCAGTCGCAGCAATTATTCCTCTTGCCAATGGGGAAACGAGTTTAACTGCAGGAATTCCTACTGAACTATTGGCACTTGGTGGAATTGGGATAGCCTTTGGATGTATGACATGGGGGCGCAGAGTCATGAAGACAGTAGGGGGAAGAATTACAAGTCTTACCAATACAAGAGGATTTTCAGTAGATTTTGCAGCTGCCACAACAGTACTTGTGGCATCAAAACTAGGTCTCCCCATCTCTACATCTCATACGGTTGTCGGGGCAGTTATTGGAGTTGGGCTTGCCAGAGGTTTGGAAGCCATTGATTTAAGTGTAATTAAAAAAATTGTTGTGTCATGGTTGCTTACAGTACCCATTGCTGCTGCCACATCAGCAGTAATTTTTATATGTCTAAGAGCAATAGTAGGATAAGAACTAGGTGAAAAAAAATGGAAAAAAAAAGAGATCATTTCAGAGCACCAGTTGCTGATACCTTTAGGAGGAAGTTACCTTTTGGCCAATTACTAGATCACATGGAGAAAGTTAGGGAATGTATTGATATTCTTGGAGGTGGATTAATTAGTTATTATGAAGGAGACTATAAAGGATTTTCGGAATTAGCTGAGAATGTATCAAAAATTGAGCATGAAGCCGACCTTATAAAAAGAAATTTACGCAATCATCTTCCCTCTTCACTTTTTATGCCTGTAGACAAAGGTAAATTTTTGTGGGCATTAAGAGAACAGGATGCAATTTTAGATCATGCAGAAAACCTAGCCAATATGCTTGATATGCGCCATACAAAGATTCCGAAAAAACTGCAGGATGTGTTCATTGAACATGCAAAGATCGTTATGCAAACAGTAGAGGCAATGCAGGATGCAGTTGGAAACATTAGAGATTTGATTGAAACAAGTTTTGTAAAACGTGAACGAGAACAAACTAAACAGTTTATCTACAAGGTCCATGAATATGAATGGAAGGCAGATCAAAAGAAATATGAGATGACCAAGGGCATTTATAAACTTGAGAAGAAACTCGATCCTATGGATGTGTACCATTTGTTAAAGATCGCCGACTGGGTTGATGATATAGCAGATCATGCAGAAAACGTTGCTGATTGGCTAAGAGCGATGATAGCAAAATAAGGTTTGTCATTATTCATATAATTTTATTGCATTGATGTTAACAGGTACATTCATAGATGTAGCGATAGGATCACACTTTGTTCTCATAAGATATGCTATAGGATGATAATTTGTTTCTGAAAAAGATTCATAGTTTGCCATTCCCTTGCAAATTATCAAATCAACCTGTTTCAATGCACCATCAAGTTCAGATGGGAGTTTGTTAAAATCCACGCCAACTGCAAAGCACCCTGTCGTCAGAATTTTGTCTACAACTTCTTCAAACTGTAGCTTCTCAGCATCCTTTATGGTAGCATCACTAAGAACTGGTTCACCTTTGACAACTAAAGTCAGAAACATTTTTGGGTTGAACTTCTTTAGCTCACGACAAAGAATCTTATCAAATACTATTTCCCCACAGTTATCTGTAAACAACAAGACATTTTTTGATTTTTTTAATAATTCCTTTAACCTTGCCGAGTCGCCATATCCAAGTCCATCAGTTACTGTTTTTTCAAAGATATCTTTCAGCATCTCTGGACGTGTACTTGCCCCCTCAATTCCAAAATCCATAGTGTTCCCAACAATTGAACATAACATACTCATTTTCAATGGATCATTGGCCTCTTCAACGAGTTTTTCAACCTGTGGAACAAGTGACATCGCAACTTTGTTGCTTTGGTTTTTTAAATCCTTGTATGGATCATCATCACCAAGTGTTTCATAAACCAGTTTATGCACCTCTGTAGCAATTGTTGCACTGCATCTATTTGGATCATAAAGCTCAGAGAGAGCCTGACAGACATTACGTATAACCTTGGTTTTGATTTTAGGATCTTTAGTACTCTGTTCTGCTTCAAAAATAATACGTTTTAGTAAACATGGTACACATTGCGTTTGAATCTTCATACAAAAAACCTGGAAACAAAGCTATCTATTATAGTCTTACTATTGAAGTTGTTTACAGAGATATACCCCATCATCCATAAAACCATGTTTTCTATAGTATTCTTTAACTCCAACACCACTTAGGACAAATAAATGTTTTTTATCGAATTCTTCAAGACAAATGCATTCTGCCTCACCAATGAGCTCTTTTCCAAATCCCCTATGTTGCCATCCCTTTTTTGTTTTTTTTCCAATTGAAAGTTCCCTTCCAAGCACTTTCAACTCCCGTATGATCATACAAGGATTTTTTAAGAGTTCATAACGATGAGGTAGCACAACATCACGCAGGCGAAGATAAGCAATAAGCAAATCATGTTTTTTCTCAACAAGGGAGATAAAAATTTCCTCTCCACCGCTGGCATCATAATGAATGCTTTCAAGGCCGATGTCCCCCCCATCGATCTCAATTTTTTCTTTTAATAGTTTATGACCAACCTCTCGACATCTGATGCACCTGCATGTTTCACCATGTTTTTTCATCTCACTTTCTACCAGCTGACGTAGATTACTCTTGTTGACACCTGCATCAATATATGGTGCTGGAATATCTCGTTGAATCCTTTGTATGCGAACCCATTCTGGAACATAACCCTTAAGTTTTGCAACCAGCTTTACTGCCCCCTCATTAGAAAGTGGTTCATATTCACCTTTTTTCCACAGATCATATAATCGAGTTCCCTTGATTGTAAGTGTTGGATAAATTTTTAGCATATCTGGCTTAAAGTCAGGATCCCCAAAAATAGTCTGAAACGACTCAACATCCGTCTCTATATCAGAGCCAGGAAGACCAGGCATCATGTGATAACATACCTTAAAACCACATTCCTTGGCAATACGGGTGGCAGATATAGAATCCATAACTGTATGACCCCGCTTCATATCATACAAAACATTGTCAAATACAGTCTGAACTCCCAATTCAACTCGAGTTGCACCAAGTTCCAAAGCATTGTCAGCATGCTGCAGTCTAAACCAATCTGGCCTGGTCTCAACGGTGAGTCCTATACAGCGAGATAAGGCAGTTTCATTCTTCTTTTTGGCCATTTCTAACGATGGTGATTCCTCTCTGTTAAGAGCATCAAAACACCTTTTGACAAACCATTCTTGATAAAAAGGAGTTCTGGATGTAAAAGTACCACCCATTATAATAAAATCAATTTTATCAACAGAATGACCAATTGCTTTCAGCTGTTCTAGCCTGCTTTTAGTCTGCAAAAAAGGGTCAAAATCATTTAATAACGCCCTCATGGCTGCGGGTTCATAACCAGTATAACTCTGAGGAGTATTGATTTCAGGTCCACCAGGACAAGGAATACACCGCCCATGTGGACACTCCTCTGGAGAAGTCATAACCGCAACAATAGCAACACCAGATATTGTACGCATTGGCTTCTTACGCAGTATATCAATAGCAGTTTCTCTTTCCAATTCTGAAAATTCAGAAGGTAAACGAGCTAGTATCTCACTATCGGGGGGAACACTATTGAGCTTGTATTTCTTACAGAGCTTGACTTTAGTCTTATGCAACTCTCCCTTAGATTGAATCTTTTTGGAGATGATAAGATCTATAATCTCGGAATAGAAAGACATTGAAAAGCCCATCAGATCAACAGATAAAAATCTTTGTTATCTTATTACATTCAACAATAGTAGTAAGATATCTTTATTAACAAAATTAATATTGTAAGCGAAAAAACAGGGGACAGGAACCATTGGACATAATAAAAACAAATAATTTGACGAAAAATTTCGATGGCCTTACTGCAGTTGATACTATATCATTCTCTGTAAAAAAGGGAGAAATCTTTGGTTTTCTAGGACCCAATGGTGCAGGCAAAACAACCACAATAAAAATGCTTACTACGTTGTTACATCCAACAAAAGGCTCTGCCGAGATTGCCGGATTTGACATTACCAGCGCAAGAGATAAAGTTAGACGAAATATAGGAGTTGTATTCCAGGAACCGGCTCTTGATATAGAGCTTACTGGCAGAGAAAACCTTGAGTATCATGCAAGAATGTATGGTCTCAGCAGAAGCAAAAGAAAAACTAGGGTTGATGATGTTCTAAATCTAGTTGACCTCGAAGATAAAAAAAACGTTCTTGTGAAAAATTATTCTGGTGGTATGAAAAGAAGGCTTGAGATAGCACGTGGCCTGATGCATTATCCAACGGTTTTGTTTCTTGATGAACCCACGCTTGGTCTTGATGCACAAACAAGAAGAGCCATATGGAATTATATTGGTAAGATGAATAAAGAAGAAGGTACCACCATTTTTTTAACAACACATTATATGGATGAAGCTGACTTTCTTTGCGATAGGATTGGGATAATAGACCACGGTAGCATCCTTGTTATCGATTCAGTTACAAATCTTAAAAATTCTGTTGGTAATGACGTAATAACACTTTCATGTTCAGATATGGTCAAATTAGCTAAAAGATTGGAAGAAGAATCATGGATTAGTAATATAGAACAACATGACTCGTTTGTAACACTGGGTGTAGAAAAAGGAGAGGAAAAGATACCCGTTATAATTGAGATCGCTCAAAGTCTGGATATAAGAATTAAATCAATCAGCGTCAGAAAACCAACACTTGATGACGTATTTCTCCATTTTACAGGTAGAACAATGCGCGACCAAGAGGCAGCAAATACTACTAGAAGTGTACCCCCTAGATTCCATGGTAGGATGAGATAGTTATGAAATCTGTAGAATTCCAAGCAATCTA
>JAUWOO010000109.1 GCA_030612095.1 Thermoplasmatota archaeon
TACTTGGCGCTGGTTTGAACATTATACTAGATCCAATCCTCATCTATGTTCTTGACATGGGTATTGCAGGCGCTGCTTGGGCCACAGTAATATCACTGGCAATTACATCAATCATCATGCTAAACTGGCTGCTTTTCAAAAGGGATACATACGTATCATTCAAATTCAGTGATTTCAAGTTCGATAAATCAATTATCAAGGACATTTTTAGAGTTGGACTTCCTTCTTCATTTTCACAACTTTCCATGTCAATTACTATGATCATTATGAACATCATAATAGTAATGGTGAGCAGCACTGATGGCGTAGCAATCTATTCTACGGGATGGCGGGTGGCAAGTATGGCTGTCCTGCCCATAATGGGTGTTGCTACTGCCTTAATTTCAGTGAGCGGAGCTGCTTTTGGTTCAAACTCATTTAATAAGGTAAACATTTCTTACCACTATGCAATAAAAATTGGTCTTGCAATAGAGACAATTATTGCTGTTTTAACATTCGTTTTCGCACCTCAGATAGCTGCAGTATTCACACAGTCTGAAAGTGCAGCACATATTGCACCCGACCTGATAATTTTTCTTAGGATAATCGCCCTTTTCTACCCGATGATATCATTTGGCATGCTTTCTTCCGCAGTATTCCAAGGAATGGGAAAGGGAGTAAATGCATTGATTATAACAATTTTACGAACAGTTATCTTGACTCCTTTATTCGCCGTTTTATTTGCTTTCAATCTAAATTTAGGATTAATTGGAGTCTGGTGGGGCGTAGTTGCAGCAAATATTATCGGTCCAGTGATAGCATTCTCATGGGCTAGATTGTATATAACAAGACTAACAAAAACAAAGATGCGTTAGGAAATACTTATGAAAACACATCTATTTTGTAATCTTAAGTGACCCCTTCCCCTGCATAAAAGGCAGGGGTTTAAACCCTAAGTCGACTAGGAAAAATTCTTAATTTCTAGTATAAATTTCATAATTTAACTACCAGTTACAGCCAAGGAGGAATATTTTCTTACCAAATATTTTAGATATCTTTCTTCAATATCAGATCCAGGTACAATCCTAAATCCTAGTTCAATTTGACAAGGAATTTCCTCCACTTTAGCCTCTTTGTTATTTGGAAGAACCACCTCTTCCACCTTGCTATTCTTTTCTCCCTGATACATAGTTTTCAACCATCACTTTTCCTTTTTCACATCTATGATGTTAATAGATATCGTGTTACTTTTTATCACTAGCCATATATAAGTATTCTGTGACAAAATGTCAAAATGAAAAAAACATATCATTAAAAACTATTGGAATCTTATTTCTTCATTCGAGATTTTCTGAAAAAAGATTTAACCTCACTACAGATTAAGCCAACTTGTAAACAGTAAGCACATTGGAGTTACAATAATGCTTCTTGCCAGTGTCATATGGGGAATGCAAGTCATAGGAATTTTCTTAC
Organism: Thermoplasmatota archaeon; assembly: GCA_030612095.1. Taxonomy (GTDB): domain Archaea; phylum Thermoplasmatota; class E2; order DHVEG-1; family DHVEG-1; genus JAUWWG01. Next base: position 1,453 of record JAUWOO010000109.1, read on the forward strand.
TTTTCGTAGGAATATATTGCCTATCAAAAAAAAGAGGATTTAAAATAATCTTTCAGTTTAGTATCTTCACAATTCTTGGTGGTTTTACACACATCATACATTGATTTCTATTTCCTCAACAATCCTTGCTTTTCCACCAACTTTTACTTCATCTATGTCTATTTCAACAAATACTCTGCCGGGTCGCCCCATTATATCTCCCTGCTCACATATCAAATTCCTGTCTTTGACTATTTTGTTTTTTAGAAGATAACTGCAAACAGCACCATTTGCAGTACCGGTGACAGGATCTTCATTTACTCCATAAACTGGTGCAAAATTTCTTGCATGATATGTTGAATCAGATTCAATAGTATCAAAAGTGAAAAGATGGAAACTACCTACTCCAAACCTACTGCATAGTTTTTTGATTTTTTCAAAATCAGGATTAATTGCCTTAAGAATATCAAACGATTTTACACACAAAGGTAGGGTAAAAAGTCCAGTTGAAACAATTTGTTTTGGAAGTGAATTATCAATTTCATCCACTGAAATGTTTAATGAATCAGCAAGTATTGATATATCTAAACATATATCTTTATATCTCGGTGTTGCTTGAGTCATCATTACTCTATCAACAGTTTCATCTGAAAAATAAATGTCTACTGGTAAAACACCTGATTTTGTCTCCTGAATGATAACCGTGTTAATATTTTGTGAAAAAACTCCTTCCAAAGCCATAGTAAAAAACGTAGCAATTGTTGCATGACCACAAAGATCAACCTCAACATCTGGAGAGAGAAATCTTATCTTATAATCCGCCTTTTTACTTGGGAAAACAAACGCGGTCTCCGATACAGACAAAACTTTAGATATGTGCTTCATCTGCTCGTCAGTTAAATCTGGTGAATCTAAAACTACTCCTGCAGGATTTCCACCCTCAAGAGATTCGGTAAATGCATTGACTGTCTTAACATTAATTTTCATAAACTACGTCTTCGCCATACTTACCAATTTATTTTCACTCATCTTCTGTGATTCCAATCCCTTGCAGAGAAACACTCCTTTTCAAACTTTCTTGTAAGTTCTTTTTCTTCCTCACTAAGTGGTTCTTCGATCAACTCTACGCTAAATTCTTCCTCAAATCCACGCTTCATTGCTTCGGCAACATCCTCGAAACGTATCTCTTTTCCTAAAACATGCTTTATCGACGTAACTCTCTGCTTTACATCTGCTATGAGTTTGTCCTTTATCTTTTCATTTGGCACCTTGAGAACAGAAAACATTTTGTCAACATCAACATCTGTTAGAACTGTACCATGCTGCAAAACAATCTTTGCTTTTCTTGTCTGAGCGCTTCCAGATATCTTTTTTCCACCAGTAATGATATCATTGATTGGGACATATTTACTCTCAATTCCTAAATTATCCAATCCTTTCATAACTGCCCCACATATTCTACCATAGCTCTTCAGTATATTCTTTGGAATCTGTGGATGAGTATCAGGAATTACAATACTATAGGTTAATTCTTCTTCATGAAAAACTGCCCCTCCACCAGTTATTCTCCTCACGTAATCCACACCAAGTTTTCTGCAGGTATCCAAATCAACCTCTTCTTCTAAGCTTTGAAAATAACCAATCGAAATAGCTGATGGCTCCCATCCATAGAACCTTACCGTTGGCGAGACCTTGCCTTCACTACTTGTTACTAATACAGCTCTATCTACTGCCATATTTGTAAAAGCCGTACTAAAATCTGTTTTTAATAATCTCCATTGTTCTTTCATTTTTTACACATCAATATTCCTTCAGCAAGTCCTTCTGCATGCAGACCTATAAACTCAATATTATACCCTTTAATTATTGAATTTATTTTTTTAATCAAACTTTCTTTCTCAAGTATTGTATTTTTCAGTTCATTCTCCATTGATTCAATTGATTCTTCAGGATAAGCAAAAAAATCTCCCATTATGTTTATCTTATTGATAGAATTGTTTTTTTCATCATAATCTAAAGATATCTTCAGAAGTTTTCCATTTGGTACTTTGTAAATTGATTTGGATTGCATTTTTTAGATAGAATGTCTTTTCACTTATAAATTTCTTCTTTTCTCGAATTCAGCAGATTGCTTCTTCCGCGTGATAAGAACTTCGGACAAGCGGCCCTGATTCTACATGCTTAAAACCCAAGCCCATTGCAGTTTTTTTGAAATCATCAAATTCCTTAGGTGTATAATACTTTTTAATTTCAGCATGATTTCTTGTTGGCTGCAAATACTGCCCAATTGTTAAAAAATCGACATCTGAATCTCTCAAATCCTGCATCGTCTTTACAATTTGCTCTTTGTTTTCTCCCAAGCCCACCATAAAACCAGACTTCGGTCTTACATTTTTGTCAATTTTTTTAATATTTTTCAATACCTCTAAACTTACCTTATAGTTACCTTCGGGCCTTATTTCAGGAAATAATTCTTCAGCAACTTCTATATTGTGATTTACAACATCAGGTTTGGAATCGACAACTTTCTTTAACGCTCCCTCACTCCATCTAAAATCGGGAATCAGCACTTCAATTTTACAGCTATTGTTTAATTTTTTAATTTCTTTTACTGTATCGTAAAAAACACTAGCACCACCGTCTTCCAAATCATCTCTTGTAACAGAAGTAATAACTGCATATTTCAAACCTAACTCTTTAACACTCTCTGCAACATCTTTTGGTTCATTTGGATTTAGTGAGAGTGGTACTCCATGCTTTACATTGCAGTATTTGCAATTTCTTGTGCATATATTACCTAGAATTAAAAAAACAGCGGTTCCGCGACCAAAACATTCTGCGATATTGGGACATCTAGCCTCCTCACAAATAGTATGTAACTTAGCTTCTCTTAGCATGGACTTGATTTTAGCAAAATCTGCCCCCCCGCCAATTTTCACCTTTAACCAGTCCGGATGCCGTCTCATAAATGCAGTGATAAAAGCATCCATTTATAGTTATTTTGTTTGAACAACAGAAAACTATGGTTAACAGATGTTAAACATCGTATTTGGTCAATCTATTTTTTTTTAATGGAGGGCCATAAAAACTTATTTAACCCAAGTTAAACTTGGTATTTGACCCCTTATTCCAAAGATGTTTTGAGCTTTCTACCAAAATGCCTTTTCTTGACACATTACACTGTTACTATCTAGAGAATAAGAGAAATGATAGGTAAAAGAATTGCCCTAAAGGAGTAAAGGAAATTTATAAATGAGCTATTTCTGTTTCTTGTTACAGTTCTAAATGAAACATGATCTATTTAATGAAAAAACTATCAAAAGACTTTGTTCAAACATAGAGGTAACTCTAAAGCAGAAAAAAACAGCACAAGAATGGCTAAAATTATTAGAATCAGGAGTTTTGGAAAAGGAAAGAAAGAATTATTTCAAATTTGCTGGATATGTTCTAGAGGATCTTCTTGGATATTCACTTAGAAAAGATTTAGACCATGAAGAAGCAAACATAGAATTTTCCTTTAAAAATCCCAAAGGAAAAACGATTCTTTGTATAGAAGCAAAAGGGGAATCAAAGAACCTTTTTGCGAGGCAAGCAGGATATAAGAAAGAGCAGGAAACTCCCTTTAAACAAACCTGGGACAATATGGGGCGGATTGCATCCATAACATATGGTATTTGCACCAACTATAAAGATTTCATTTTAATTGATAAATCAAAGGGATATAGCAGATATCATTTCTTTGATTTTCTAAGTATAAAAGAAGATGCTGAAAAGTTAAAGGAGTTTGTCGCTATTTTTTCAAAAGAGAGCATTATTGATAGAGGATTTCTCGAAGAACTCTATGAAAAATCTGTCGTTGAAGAACGCGAGTTTACTAAACAGTTCTATAAGTTATTTCACGAAACCCGTCTAATGCTTATAAAGGAGTTTCAAGATAATGGAGCCCCCAGAGAAGAAGCAATTCGTTATGCCCAGATATTTTTGAACAGATTGATGTTTATTTTCTTTGCAGAAGACACTGGAAAACTGGAAAGAAGACTTTTTGAGAATATGCTCCTTGAAGCTTTACAGACTGCCAGTCTTCTATCGGACCAATCAAAAATTATCTCTGATGTTATTATTAGTCTCTTTAGAAGACTTGATGAGGGATCGAAATCACCAATTAAGATATTTGGATTTAATGGCGGATTGTTTAAAGAACCGATTCCTCCATTAATTTATTTTAAAGATTTTAGAAAAAGGACATATTTCAAGGACATTTATCAGTATTCTGCATTAAAAAAAGAGATTGAACTAGACGAACACTCTAGGGGAATTTTGAATAAATATAAAGGGAATGTCAATCCTATAATTTTGAATCTCTTGTATAGTCTAAGTATAAAATTATCGAATAGTATAAATACATGTTTTTCCATTCACTATTTTAGGTGCACTCGATGGATTGGATGAAGAAAGGAGAGGAATTTATACCAAAGTATAAT
>JAUWOO010000124.1 GCA_030612095.1 Thermoplasmatota archaeon
CATATAAATTCTAACACACCAAAAGTCAACCTGTCCACTCATAACAAAAGCATAAAATTATCTTAATTTAAAGTTAAATGAAAAGTAAATTTCAAATGAGATTGAGATATTTTAGATATGAATAGCGAATGCATTCTAAACATAACAGGGTTAGACACTCGTTATATCTAGAGAACATTATGTCTTAAAAATTTAATGTGAAAGTCGGAGGGGGAAGCGTGAAGGTGGTGAGGAAAGATGGGAAAAAATAGGATTACTCCCCCGTCCAATGTTTTATAATGTATATATTAGTATATAATGTTTTTTATAATATTGTTCCTAATATCCATGCAAGATAAAAAATGATAAAAATTATGTTTTGTTATCAATCTTTTCCAATACGTTCTCGATATGGGAAAAAGTCGCTTCAACGGTGCCCGTAGTGTCAATAATATTCCAACTCTCTGCCAGAAAGAGGGCTTTCTTTCTAACCTTCACAAGCTCATCAAGCGTCTCAAACATTTCCAGTTCGCCCCGCTCTTCAAAACGTTTTAGCAACTTTGTGGGAGATGCATCAAGGAAAAACATATAATCAGACGTGGGAACGAAATTCTCAAATAGATCATAAGCTATTTTTGCCAACCGTTGAGGAAGATAGGCCGTCCCCATAAGATAGCGTACCATGATAAGTGTATCATACTCTTTTTTTCCGTAGTATTTTTTGATCGAACACAGAACATCTACCATATAGAAAACAGATGCTTTCAATTTGTTGATTTTTCCTTTACCAAGCAGTGCTTTCTTTGCTTTTTTCCCAAAAAAATTATCAGATTCTGGATGAGATCTAAGGACTACCTTTTCGCCCATTCCCTCATATCTATCTTTAATTAATTTGGCATGAGTATCTTTACCAACACCGTCAAGCCCATCAACAATTATCAGACGCATTCAATTCACATTACCATCAAAAGAAAGTACAATATAGCCGCTACAAAAGGAACTGAAAGGTTATCCAGACCTCTGGGGGTCACACCCTCAGCAATTGTCGAAATACCTGCAATACACAACAGTAGGAACAATGTCTCATAATTCAGAGAAAGTTTCCCATAAAATAGCAAAGCAATAATCATCATAATAAACGTAAAAGTAAACATTGCATAAGACCCGACATAACTCTTTACGTCTTCAAAAATTTGATATTTTTTCTTGCCGAATTTAATGCCAATGAGCGAAGCAAGACCATCACCATATGACATAGCAAGTATGCCTATCGCAATTACTTCCTTAGTATCAAAAAAGATGTATGCTAGAACGGCCCAAGCTATGGCATAATATACAAGTCCTAGGCCATGACCTGCTTCAGAGGTTTTACCTCTCACGGATTTAACAGGAGAATGGGGACTCATCAAGAAGGTAAAAAGAATAAACGGACCCGCCGCTAAAAATGCCATTATTTCTCTTGTTTGGAAAATTGGCAGTATGAAAGCAATATTGCCTGTCATAATATGAAGGAATTTTCTGCTAACTGTAGGATACTTTTTTGAGATAATCTTTTCAGTAAAAATAAGGAGAAGAATAACGTAGATATAAACAAATGCAATTCCTACAAAATCATTTTGAAACATATCTTTTCACCTCATCGAGTAAACACCCCAACCAAGAAGGCAATAAGACCGAAGAATATCGCCACTAGAGTAAATTTTCTATAAAATCTCATGTTAACTTGTTTCTTAAAAATCAATTGCAAAGACGTTGAAAGAAGCATAGTATCAGTCACCATGACGAATGAAAAATAGTAATAATTCTGATAATAAACATCATAGCGACTCATAAAAAAGGGGAGGAAACTGAGAGCGATAGCAATTATGTAAAAGAGGGCGGAAATCATATTTGATTTGCGAATTCCAATATATCTGGGAAATGATCTAACACCTTCTTCTTTATCTCCTTCAAAGTCCATGACATCTTTCATTATTTCTCTGCCAGCGCCGGCAAGAAAAGCTATCAGTGCTATGATAAAAATTGCAGGAGATAAATCAATCGCAAAACTAGTTTTTGTAAGTACCGATGCTGCTCCAAAAATAAACGGAATGGCCATAGTATATGCAATAAAGAAGTTTCCTAGGAGCTTAATCTTTTTTAGTATAACATCGTAAAATATTGCAAAAAGTGCTGTAACAAGAGCAATAATAAAACAAGTGAGATTGACAAAATATGAGCAAACAATACCTAGTGGAAATAATATAAAAAACAGATATAGTGCAGTATTTTTTGATATATCTCCTCTAACTAGTGGTCTATCAACTCTCTTATTTTTTTTGTCGATTTCAAGGTCATAATAGTCATTTAAAGCAAATGTGCTTGCTTCAAGAAACAGAGCGGTAAAAAAGGTTAATATGAACTTATCAAAAGCAGGAAATGTTTTGGCTGCTATTAAAGATCCGATAAGTATCGCAATAGCAATCATCACTCCATGCTCCAATCGCATAAGTTCCCAGATAGCCTTGAGTTTTTTCACCATGCATGGAAATACTGTAACCAATTATAAACTTTCGATGTTGTCAAAATATCTTACTAAAAAGTTATGAAAAAGCTTTTAGTGCAAACAAAACATTGCAGGAGAGATATAAATTTGGGTGATGTTAATGGAATATAAGATATCTGGAGATAATTTGCAACTGGTTACAATTGAAATGGAACCAGGTGAAAAGATGTTTGCTGAAGCAGGTTCAATGGTATATATGAGTGCAAACATCAATATGGAAGCAAAGATGAGAGGTGGGTTCTTAAAAGGCGTAGGAAGAAAATTTGCTGGAGAAACAATGTTTCTTACTGAGTTCACTTCTGCAGGTGGAAAAGGCCTTGTATCATTTGGGGGGAACGCACCTGGTACAATAAAACCAATAGAAATATCGGAAGGAAGAGAATTTCTTGTTCAAAAAGATGCGTTTCTCGTTGCCGAGGATAAAGTTGACTTGAGCGTTGCTTTTCAAAAACGACTTGGTGCTGCTTTTTTTGGAGGAGAGGGATTTATACTTGAACGGTTGTCCGGAAAAGGTACAGTATTTATTCATGCCTGTGGTGATTTTGTAGAGTTTGACCTTAAACCAGATCAAGTAATGAAAGTTGATACAGGAAGTGTCGTTGGTGGGGATGGGACAGTCACTTATGATATACAGAGAGTAAAAGGCATAAAAACCATGTTTTTTGGTGGGGAGGGGATATTTTTAACTACTCTAAAGGGACCTGGTAAAATACTCATTCAATCGATGAACCTTGGCAATCTTGCAACAGCGCTAACACCATTTATGCCTCATAGTGGTGGAACTTCAGGATCAGGCGGTATAGCTGGAGCCATGATTGGTGGGTTAACAAGATGATTAAAGGTTTAGTATCAGCTTTGCTTGGAGCGTTAGTTGTTGCAGCCATAATAGCAGGAATCATATACCTATTTTTCAGCGATATGCTCCTATCCATTCTTGGTTTCGCAGTAGGTGGACTAATAGTTGCAGCGATAATTCTATTTGCTATCGTATTTATCTTTGCACTTGTAGTGTTTTTCGCTTTGTTTTATTATATGGCAGAGAAAAAACCAGAGGTAACACCAGGCGAATACAAGTTAGAAGAGGAGAAGGGGAAAAACGAGTAGCTGAGAAGGGTATTTTTCCTCCTAATTTTTTCTTTTTTTCATTCGTTTTCGGTGAAAGGATAGTTACTTCTGTGGGTAGAGAACAACTTTTATGGATTCCTGTGCTTGAGCAACCAATTTGAATCCTTTGACTGCTTCAGAAAGGGGAAGTTTGTGACTTATCATATCTGTGACTGTTACTTTTTTAAATCTAATCAGTTCAATTGCATCTGCAATATCTCTTGGGCCTCCAGCATACGTTGAAACCATTTTTACTCCCTTATTCCACAAATCAAACAATGGAACTGGTATCTCTACTCCGGGTTCAGTTGGCGCAAAGAAGAGAAGTGTGCCACCACGATCAACTGAATCTATGGCTTGTTTTACTGCAGGCAATGCACCAGTACATAAAACAACAATATCTGCAAGCCGCCCATCATTGTATTTCTTCACTTTTTCTGTGACATTTTCCTTTGCGTTTATGACCATATCGGCACCGAGTTTTTTTGCTGTTTCCAATCTATAATCATCAATATCTGTCGCAATAACTCGGCCTGCACCAAGTGCCCGAGCGAGTTTTATGTGCAGTAGTCCCGCAATGCCACTCCCAATTACAAGAACGCTCGCCCCAGGTTTCATCCCCACAATTCTCATCCCTCGTACCACACAGGCTAACGGCTCAATAAACACGCCTTCATCGTAGGACATTTCTTTTGGTAAAAGAAATACACCTCTGTCAACGTTTATTTCGGGAACTCGAAGATATTCTGCAAAGCCACCTGGATAAAAATTTGTGGAGTGAAGAGTATCACAAAGAGTATGCTGATCATCAAGGCAATATCTACATGTGTTACATGGAACGTGATGAGAGACAAATACTCGGTCGCCAACCTTGTATTTTTCCACATTTTTTCCGACCTGTACAACATCTCCAGCCATTTCATGACCTAATACAAGGGGGGCTTTCTTAATGCGGTACCATTCCATAACATCGCTACCGCAAATGCCACTTGCCTGAACCTTTACAAGGAGTTCATTATCATTTATTTCAGGTACAGACATTTCCTCTATGCGAACATCATTATTGTTGTAATACATTGCAACGTGCATTTTTTTCATAGTAGAACACAGCCTCAGTTATAGCCAATTATTTAATAGAGTTTATGATGGAAACTGTTTGATGTTGCATCTCGCAAAAAACTTAAAATCAACCAGTAGATTACAAATCTAGAGGAGAGATACAAATGAAAGTTGGAATAGTGTATTATTCCAGAACTGGAAACACAAAACGAGCGGCTGAAATTTTTGAAGAAAAACTAAAAGAGAAGAAAATTAATGTTGATTTGATAGAAATCGAATCTGTAAAAAGACCTAGCTATCTTAAGGC
>JAUWOO010000078.1 GCA_030612095.1 Thermoplasmatota archaeon
TTTATGGGTGATTCAACATTCTTTCATTCTGGAATTCCGCCGATCATCAACGCCGTACATCATAGCCATGATGTGGTTATAACGGTCTTAGATAATCGAACCACTGCGATGACTGGGCATCAACCCCATCCTGGTACTGACTTTGATGGTATGGGGCGACCTGCGAGAAGAATCAAGGTTGAAGATGTTGTAAAAGGATGTGGGGTTGAACACATCGAAATTACAGATCCCAATAATATTAAGGAGACTACTGAGGCATTTAAACGAGCAATTAAGTTCAAAGGACCTTCTGTTGTAGTTAGTAAAGCGCCATGTATTTTACTGGAGAACAGAGCGAAACGAAAAGCCGGAGAAAAAATACCTGTTTATACAATCGATCAAGAGAAATGTAAAAAATGCAAAATCTGCATTGGTAAATTTGGGTGCCCTGCATTTTACTATGCCGAAGATGACAGCATTCACATCGATGAGCAACAGTGTAATGGATGTGGTAATTGCGTTCTGGTTTGTCCATTTGATGCCATTTCCAAGAAAAAGGAGATGAAATAAATGAGCGACAAAATCAGTATAGTTTTAACAGGAGTGGGCGGTCAGGGCGTTATAACTGCAGCAAACATACTAGGAAAAGCAGCTGTTAATGCAAAAGTAAATGTCTACGCATCTGAGGTTCATGGAATGGCACAACGAGGCGGATCTGTCAGTTGTACGGTTAGAATGGGTGATATATTTGGGCCCTTGGTTGCGAGTGGAACAGCAGATGCAATAATCAGTATGGAACCTTCAGAAGCACTGCGATATATTCAATATGCGAATAAGGAAACAAAGGTTGTGACTGATATCAACCCGGTTATTCCATTCACAGTTGCAGTAGGTGGGGAGAAATATCCAGATTTAGATGATATATTTAAGGAGATAAACTCCCGTTCTAAGTTATACAAAATGGATGCTTTGAACATAGCAAAAGAATCTGGTGCTATTATCACGAAAAATATTGTAATGCTTGGAGCCCTTGCTGCAACTGATGTTTTACCATTTAAATCAGAGATTCTTTTAAAGACGATTCTCGATAACGTCCCTGCAAAATATAAAGAGATAAACAAAAGGGCATTTGAGAGTGGTATGAAAGCTATTAAAAAGTCCTAAATTCTAAGTCTTTTGTTAAATGAACAGTAAAACGTACATATCTTTACTACTTGTTCTTGTTGGTTTAGTATGGGCAGGTTCTTTTGTTGCAGTGAGGATAACCGTTGAGGAGATATCCCCTGTTGATTTGGGTTTTCTAAGATTTCTTGTTGCTACGCCTTTTATGGTTTTAATCCTGCTTTTAAGTAAGAAAGAAACTCGACTGCCTGTCAAGGATTTTTTGTCCTTATCTGTTTTAGGATTAACCGGGGTGACACTTCTATATATATTTCAGTTTATTGGGATTGAGCAGACTACTGCATCTACTGCTGCGGTTTTAATTAACACAAACGTTATTTTTGTCGTAATATTGTCTGCAACTTTTTTAAAAGAAACTTTTTCATTCAAAAAATCAGTAGGAATTGCCTTTTCCTTTTTCGGAGTACTCGTCGTTATCTTTGCACAGATGACAAATGAAAGTATAGTATTTAGTAATGTTTTCTTAATCGGCTGTATCTTTATGATCCTCTCGGCTCTTTGCTGGGCGATCTATTCGATTGTAGGGAAAAAACTTCTTGATAAATACGATCCATTCACGGTCACAACATATGCATTCATTCTCGGAACAATTTTTTTCTTGCCCGTTGTTCTGCCTGACATAACAGATGTTGTCCAAAACATTTCATTTAATGGTTGGATTGCAATTCTATACCTTGCACTGATATGTTCCGTATTCGGATATGTTGCTTGGTATTATGCTTTATCCAAGATTGAAGCTGGCAGGGCCGTGGTTTTCTTAAATCTCATACCACTTTTTACAATTGTAATATCTTTTTTTACAGGCGAGATACCTACTTTCTTATTTCTAATCGGCGCTAGTCTTATAATCTATGGAGTATATCTAACACAAAAAAGTTAAAATTTGATATGCGAGGGAAACATGTTCTGTGTAGATTGCGGTAAAGAATTAAAAATATTTCGAGATGGTGCATGTATTGATTGCTATCTTAAGAATCACAGTTTCTCTAAAAGCCCAGAGATCATAGATATTTTTGTATGTTCCCACTGTGGTGCATATAAATACAAAAATACATGGGTTACTGATTTATTTGGTGAGATACTCAAGCGGGTAATTAAAAATTCTTTTTACATTAGTAACGAGCTGAGCAGTGTAGACATTACTACAAGCTATGGTGAGGAAAAAGAAAGAATAGAATGTAAAGTAACCATCTCAGGTCTTATAGATGATGTTAAGATAGATGAAGATCACGAGATATTGGTCCGAGTGAGGAAAACAGTCTGTGATGTTTGCTCTAAACGATACGGGGGGTATCATGAAGCAGTTATTCAGATACGGGCAGATAAAAGAAAACTATCAAAAGACGAAATCGTTGTAATTCAATCCGCTGTTGAAGCGCTTGTTGAAAGCATGCAGAATAAAGGCAATCGCGCTCTATTTATAACTGATAGTAAGGAGGAACACGGCGGGCTTGATTTTTATATCAGTGACAAAGGATCTGCTATAACAATTACAAAAAAAGTCCAGGGAAAGTATGGTGGATCTATCAAGCAATCATCAAAAAATATTGGTATGAAAGATAGCAGACAAGTATATAGAATGACATATCTTTTAAGATTACCTTCATTTAGAAAGGGTGATTTTATCTCTTATGGGGGGTCGTTTTTCCGTATTTCTTCGATTTCTGGAAACAAGGTCCGTGTTTTCGAAATCACTAGTTGGATGAAGAAAGTTTTTGATGTAAATGCTCTCGAAAAAGCAAGTATACTTGGCGGGGAAGAGCTAATAAGGGATATGATTTTGATTAGCCAAACAGAAGATGAGGTGCAGATCATGGACCCAAAAACTTATAGAACATTTGATGTGAGAAAACCAGAAAACATTACTTTTGAATCAAAGATGGTTAGAATAGTTGGACTGGATGACGAACCTTATTTACTTCCTGAAGAAAATTCAGATCCAGAAAATAACACAAAGGCTAAATAGTAAAAAATATCTTACTAGCGATAATCATTTAGAAATAATTTGGTAGTGAGGTGAATAAATATGGCAAAAGGAAAATCATCTATGAATTTGGAGGAGAATGTAGCTGGTCTTGTATGTTATCTGGGGCTATGGGTTACTGGAATAATATTCTTTTTGATGGAAAAGGAGAACAAAACGGTAAGATTTCATGCAATGCAGTCAATCATAGCTTTCATTCCACTAAATATAATTGGTTATCTCTGTTGGTACATCGGGAAACCAAAATGGGGTGGTTATTATGGTGGTGTTTACGGATGGAACATTGATCCAGGCATTCCTGCGTTAATGTGGTTATCTTATATAATATTTGCAATTACAGGACTATTGTGTCTCATTCTGATGTTTAAAGCATACCAAGGAGAAAAATTCAAACTACCTGTGATTGGAGATATCGCTGAGAAACACGCATAAACTCAGCAAGTCTCTCTTTTTCTTTTTTGAAATTTTATCGTGGATATAATACAGGAAATAATGTTGTGACTCTTTCTGCTTTATCGGCACGAAACAATCCATCGCAATCTTTTTTATCAGATTAGTAAATGCCCAGATAAGATGCGTGTAGCAGTTAAATTCGCATATGATGGAAGAGAATTTCATGGTTATGCTAGGCAACCACAGCTAGAAACTATTGAAGGAAAGATAGTAAAAGCGCTCATAAAACATGGTTTCATAGAGGATACCAATGAATCGCATTTCCGATCTGCTAGTAGAACCGATAAGGGTGTATCGGCTCTTTGTAATATAATTGCATTTGATACGGATATTTCTAAAAAATATATTTTGCAGATTTTGTCCAATGAATTTACAGATATTGTGGTCTATGGAATTAGGGATGTTGTGCCAGATTTTAACCCGCGATATGCAAAACTACGGCGGTATCGATATTACACCAATGGGGATAATATTGATTCAGAAAGGGCGATGTCAACAGCAAATGCATTCACTGGTGAACATGACTTTGGTAATTTCGCACGAATAGAATCATTTAGAAATCCAGTTAGAAGTATTGATAATATAGTTTTTACCAGGAATGGAAATTTTTTAGTTATAGATTTTTACGCTCAAACATTTCTCTGGCACCAGATTAGAAGAGTTGTCTCGGCAATTATAAAAGTAGAAAAAGGAAAAATTGAAAAGAAGGACATCATAGACGCCTTGGAGAATCCCAACAAAAAAGTGGATTTTGGTTTGGCCCCTGCTGAACCACTAATTCTGAAAGATATTGTTTATGATTTTGACTTTGAGTATGGTAATGCTTTGATGAAAAAGATAAAGGAGTTTGAAAATAAAATAATTAAAAATATTTAGATATCTCTTTTATAGAATCTCCAATAAGATAGAGATAGAAATCCTATAATCCAGATAAATAATATTAAAACCATTAACCCACTTGTGTAAAATTCTGGATATTGCAACTGTGGGGTAGCCATGGCAGTGGGCATGCTCCCAAAGCTTAGAGTAACGAGTGTGGAATATACTGTCATCGGGTTGACAAGTTGTACTGCATAGTACCACTCTGGAGCATTACCTGACATTATATCTGTAATTGATGCACCTGCAAATGCAATTCCTAAAAGAATCACAGGTAGTATCATATTAAAAAAGAACCATAGAAATATTGCTCCGCCTAGTGCAGCTGAACGTTTTTTAAATAACGTTGAGAAAAACAATGCAACAGTTAAGTATACAATGCCCATCAGGATAGTTGCACCAATAAAAACTAGATATTCGACATAGTTAACATCTGGTACCATAATTCCAATTACAATCCCAGCTAAGCCAAAACCAACTAGAATAGTAAACGATAATACTCCGCCTAATCCTAAAAATTTACCAAGGATTATCTCCATTCTTTTGACAGGTAGAGAAATAAGCGTGTTCATAGATCCATTTTCAATTTCTTTAACTATTGCCGCATATCCTAGCATTAAAGCAATTATTGGAACTAATAATTGCACAATGCTCATCATTAAAGCAACTGTCATTCCCAGACCTTGCCATTCATCTGAAAAGATTGATCCCAATGCAGACATAGCAATGGTTAATATTGCAAAAATAATAGTTATAACAATGATCCATAGATTTCTAACATTATCCATCATTTCTTTTTTTGCGATAAAATAAATTGAGTTTAAATCCATATTTTATCCCTCCGTGAATTTCATGAATACTTCTTCAAGTGAAGGTTCCATTGTTTGAATATTTAAAATATTGCCACCTGCTTTTTCCGCAGCTAAAATAATTTTTGATTTCGCTCTTGGATTACAAATAACATGCAACATCACACCAAGAACATCTACTTTTTCAACACCTTCTAATTTTTTAACCGAGTTTATAATCTCATCTGATACTTTTTCTAATTCCATGACAAGTTTAGGCTTCAAATTAAGTCTATCTCTTAGATTTTCTAAGGTGTCTTCTGCCACCAGAACACCTTTATTAATAATTCCAACACTGTCACATACTGCTTGGACTTCTGCAAGTATGTGTGATGATACAAAAACAGAGGATCCTTTATTTTTCATCTCCCTAATTTTATCACGTATAAGTGCCACTCCTCTAGGATCAAGCCCACCTGACGGTTCATCAAGTATAAGAATTGGTGGGTTTCCAAGTAATGCTTGCGCCATCCCAAGCCTTTGCTGCATTCCTTTTGAAAATTTACCGACTTTTTTGTTAACAGCATCTTCAAGTCCCATTTCTATAATGAGTGGTTTACATTCTGTTTTTGGAACGTTTTTCATTTCTGCATAAAAATGCATGTTTTGTAATGCTGTAAGATTATTATAAAATGCGACTTTTTCAGGTAGATATCCAACGTGTTTTTTTGCTTGTTTTTCATCTTCCTTAATGTCAATTCCATTGATTTTTATTTGACCCGTGTCTGTTTGAATAAGTCCCAATATTGCTTTTATAGCTGTTGTTTTTCCCGCTCCATTTGGTCCAAGAAAGCCAAATATTTCTCCAGATTTAACATTAAATGAAACATTATCTACTGCCTTGAAATTATTGTACTTTTTGGTAAGATTATTTACCTCTATTGTAAAAGAATCAGTTGTTGTTTTTGATTCTGTATTCTCTATTGGAAATGTAAAAACGCCTTTTGAGTTGCATTTTGGGCATATGATCTGGGTCTTTTCCCCAGGCTTACCCGTAATCGTTGTTTCATTTTTGCATTTAGGGCATTTAACGGTTTTTGAAGTCATTTATTTCGCTCCGTTCTGCCGATAAATGATAAGATATATATTTAGTCTTATTGATGCTTTTTTATAGTCGATCTGAAAGATATAATGATATTGAACTGAAATCAAAATAATGTATTTTTTCGGGAAACATGCTTAATCAAATTTATAAATTTATATTTGTGAAAAGATTTATAAGTTAACAATTGTTTATATGATAGAATAATCTATGAATATGGATTGAGGGGCATTGAAATGCGAAATAATCTGTTTAAGAAATACCTGGTCTTTGGAATCATAGTCTTGTTATTTGGACTAACTGTTGGACCAGCTGTAAATGCAATAAAAACCGGAAACGAACAGGCAGTCAACACAACTGCCGACGATAATTACATGTCTGTCACGTTAGATGGTTATACGGACATATCAGTTCAAGAGGCATGGGATATGTTAAACGATCCATCTCCATCTAATGGTATTCAAATGCCTATCGATGTCAGAACAGATGGAGAATGGGAAAGTGAACGAATAGACACACCGTATCCGGAAGATCCAAGACATTATTGTCTATCAGATCTACAAAATGAGAACGGATTACAAGAATTCATGTCTCTTTACAATGGTTCGGAAGTTATTCTCTCATGTAAAGCCGGTAGTCGGAGTGTTTCAGCAGCCAATATCCTTGTTAACAATGAATTCAATGGAACAATCTATAATATGGTTGGAGGCATAACTGCGTGGAAGGGGGCAGGACTTCCGACTAAACTAGGTAATGATCAACCGTATCAACCAGATGAGCCATCTGGCCCCTCTGCAGGAATAACGGAATATTCATACTGGTTTTCTACAAGTACAATTGATCCCGATGATGATTCTGTTAAGTATGGTTGGGACTGGAATGGAGACGACATTGTTGACGATTGGACTAATTACTATCCTTCTGCAACGCTTGTAAATATATCTCATTCGTGGACTGCAGCGGGCACATATGATGTTAAGGTCATTGCTGAAGACAATGTTGGAGATCAAAGTGATTTTTCATCAGCATTAACATTAACAGTAACGGTTGTTGTTAATAGCCCTCCAGATATGCCGATTATACAGGGTCCACCATCTGGAACTGCGGGTAAAGAGTATGACTATACATTTTCTGCAGTGGATCCTGATGGAGATGATGTATATTTCAAGGTTAAATGGAAAGAGGGTTGTCCAGGATATGACTGGCTTGGCCCTTACTCATCTGGTGAAGAAGTTATCATAAGCCATACGTGGGAAGAAAAAGGTACATTTATTATCGAAGCTAAAGCAAAAGACATCTACAATGCCACAAGCGATTGGGCAACTTTTGAAGTAAGCATGCCAAAAAACAAGCAATACACCAGTATGTTTTTCCTGAGGTTCTTAGATCAACACCCAGATATATTTCCAATATTGCGACATTTGCTAGAATTGTAGAATAATCAACAAAAGCCTACGCCTATCTATTCTACTTCTTATTTTCTTTTAACGCCCTGTACAAAAAGTATACTAGACCACCATATAACCGAGATATCTCTTGACACAATTGTCTTTGATGAAATCTTCTATTTCCTTGTTTAAGGTTCTTGGTATTTCTATCATGTTTCAACACCTCATTTCTTCTGGATAACTAATTATCACTGGCTGTATAATGATCTTATTTCCTTCCCTTGAGATTTGAAACTATTCTTCTGTAAGACCTGGTATTACAGTATCGCACCAGTAATCCTCTAGTCTAGCTCCAACATCTTTTTTCTGTGCTATATCAGAGATTTTGGATGCTTCAAAATCAGGATCGCGTTTAATCCTTTCTTCTGCCTCTCTTATTTCCTTTATTGTTTTTGTTTCCATATTCATATCGCCTCACTTTTACAAAGACAAATACAATAATGTGTATATAAACTTATATAAAATACTAGTAAGTTATATAAACTTATAGAACATACATATAAAACAAAGTGATATTGTGGAAAATAGCGAAAAGAAACATGGGGCTCAGAATATGGTAAGGATGAGTATCAGTCTATCTAAAGAGATAGAACAGAAGTTAAGGAGTATAGCAAAAGAAGAGCACAGAAAATACAGTGATCAGATTGAACATATGATAGAGTTTTACCTGAAATATAAGGATAGAGTGAAATAGAAATGATTATTGATGTAACAGAAGAGGAAAAGGAATTTTTGATTAACTTGGTTAAATGGGAGATATTGCCAGAAAATGGAGAAATGGTGAAAATTCAACAGTCTTTGTTGGATAAATTACAGTATGGGGATTAGGTGAAA
>JAUWOO010000118.1 GCA_030612095.1 Thermoplasmatota archaeon
CGACAAAGAAATCAAAGAGGCTCTATTGAAAAGGTATTCTGAATGAGACTCATCGCTGATTCAAATGAAATTATTTCTGCTTTGATAAAAGAAGGAATGACCAGAACAATCATCACATCTGATAGAATTGAGTTATGCGCAATGCTAGAAGCCGCTAAGTTATTAGGAATGAAATGTACCACTACCCCATTGCCGAAAGTTTAATTAGGTAGTTTAACTATAGTATTACCTAGTGGTTTAAATGATAACTAAAAATGTATTAGCAAAAGGTCAGATAGTAATCCCTAAAACAATCCGAGATCTTTTAGGGGTTAATGTAGGTGATAAGATGATAGTTGACGTTGAGAATGGGAAGATAATACTCTCAAAAAAACAGAATATAGTAGATGCGTTTTTAGAGGTATGCAAAAGAAGTCCAGGTAAAATTTCGATGAAGGAAATTAAAAGAGAGTTAGCGAACAGATATGAGGAGGATTAGTTTTTGTACATTGATTCCAATATTTTCATTTTTGCCTCAACAGACAAAGGAAAATTGGGTCAAAATTGTAGGGGAATTATCAGACTTATAAACGAACAAAAGATAGCCTGTGCGGCATCATTTCTTGTAGTAGATGAAGTAATGTGGATTTTGAAGAAAAATGTTGGAAGAGATGATGCTATCAAAATTACAAAGGCTATGCTTTCAATGCCGATAAAATGGGTTGAGGTTAATAGATCGGTTATTATCAAAATGATAGATATTTTTGAAAAAACCACACTTGACCCAAGGGATGCCATTCACATTGCATCGATGAAAGAGTTGGGATTATCATCCATAGTAAGTGAAGATAATGATTTTGATAAAATAGGCGGAATTGAGAGAATTGACGCATCAAAATGCATTAAAAAATACCTTTAGAAATGGAGCTCTGGCATTCTTCAGTTGCTGCTACTTATAGAGTATGAAGTTGGCATATCTGACTAGCACATTTGGAATTTTTTATGTCCCCTATAAACATAATTTTATTCCTCCTTATCGGGCCTTTTCATTTAGTATCTCTCGTATTGGAATGTATGCAAGTAGTATTGCAATATAAATCCAAACGAGTAAACCCGGCCACCATGGAGCTTCTGAAAATAAAGAGAGATTTATACCCATTACAATAAGTATTGCTATAACAACCCCCATTAGTGCTTCCCCTGCCACAAGTCCAGCCGTCATTAGCAATCCCGTTCTAATGGCTTTTTCCTTTGGCGTTATTCCAGTTTGCTTGATTGCCAGTTCCCAATCGCTGATTTCTTCTTCCTCTGCACTTCCAAACTTTTTCTTGAGTAATCTATCAGTTAGGTATCGTATAATCCCACCAGCAAATATCGGTACTGACAGTGTAAAAGGCAGATATATTCCAATTGCTACCGGTAAAACAGGCAGATCTATAAGTATCAACACTAATGCTAGCACCATTCCCACCAGAACGTATGGCCATAGCATTTCACCCCCCAGAACTCCTTGTACTATTCCCTTCATTAGAAATGCTTGTGGTGCTGGGAGTTGTCTGCTCCCAATAGTGAATGCCTTATGTAGTACTGCTACAACTAAACCCACAACACCAGAGATTGCTAGAACCCCAAGCGTCATCGATATCTGCAATTTTTTAGGTGTTGCACCTAGCATCTGCCCACATGCCATTGACTGCAAAAGATCTCCAGAAATTGATCCGGCTATGCATATAACCGCTGAAATGAAAATTACAATAGCCATCCCCGCAAGGCCTGTAGCTCCAAACCCCAGCATTATTAGACTGACAATGAGAAGTACTGCAACTGTTACTCCGGATATAGGGCAGTTTGAAGATCCAACAAGACCCGTTAGATATCCTGCAAGGGCACTAGCTATAAACGCAAAAAGTATTGTTATAACGGCCATTATCAGGGAAATTCCAAACATTTCAGAAAGATATACATATAGCAGAAATATAGGTATGATCATTACTACAATAAGCATAAATATAAGTTTGTAGGAGATGTCTTGATCCGTTCTTTTTTTAGTAGCTACCTGCCCTCCTTTTATTCCTATAACTGCCTCCCGTATGCTGTCAACAAGATTCGTTCGTATGCTCCATATTGCATACAAACCTCCAACAAGCATTGATCCAACACCGATGTATCGTATTTGATCTCCCCAGATTTTGAAAAAACCCCATACATGACTACCTAATTCTAAATTACCATATCCAAATGCTGTAGCGTCGGCTATTTCAACTGGTGTAGTAGGTACTGGGAGTCCCATAGCAAGCACAACAAGCGGTGCAATAATTACCCAACCGATCAGCCCACCTACAAATACATAGGATGCTATGCGTGACCCTATTATCCATCCAACTCCTAAAAGCGCTGGAGATGTTGTCACCCCGCCATATATCCACCCGTCATGGGTTTGCCCACCTATGTCATATTTTCCGATGCTACCGATGTGTTCTATTGTCCCCCTAAACATATTAAGCGATAGTTCACCAAACTTATAGAGCGCAGCTACAATGCCCCCCACTGCAAGCCATATACCACTAACTCCACCGTCTTTTTTCTTACCTCCTGCAGTTTCTCCTCCAACAGTGGTAGTCAAAACAGCGGCTACTGCAACACCCTCAGGAAATGGCAGATCTGTCTTAATGACTAATGCTCTTCTAAGAGGAACCATCCAAAGAACTCCAAGAAGGCCACCTAAAAGCGAAATAAGAGTTGTTTCCACATAATGAATTTCGGTCCATACTCCAAGTAAAACCAGGGCAGGGATTGTAAAGATTACACCTGCTGCAATGCATTCTCCCGCAGAGGCACCCATTGTAGCAAGGTTTATCTCCAAAATTGTTCCCTTAAATGGCTTGAGGAGGGCAAGTGCCATAACAGCCCCTGGTATAATTGCAGAAACAGTCATACCAGCATATAATCCAAGATATGCATTTGCTGCCCCCAGTACAATAGCAAGAAATATGCCGACCAAAACTGCTTTTAACGTTAGCTCAGGTATTGCTTGTTTAGCCGGGATGAAAGATTTAAAATCCTCACGAGAAGTCATTTCAATATAATATATACTTTACATTAATATATTAATTTTGCCAGTTTAATAAACATCTTGTCCCCACTTGGAATTTGGCCCATAGTTCCTAAACTAGAACCATGAATTGTGTTTATGAACGTTAATGAGAATAATCATTCTAGTCATGACCGTAACTAGCGTTAGTTGTAACTCCCATTACGCTTGCTTTGATTTTTTCTAGCGAGGTAACATTAACAAGATCGCTAAAAGCATTTTTTTCGCTCAAGGCCTCAATCGTCTTTTCTATTTCATAAATTGAGATGTTAAACGTCTTTTCAACAGCATTTTTTGTTGTTTGCTCTGGGACTTTCACATAAACATCTGATAAAACCTCTAGATGTGTGGAAGCTGCTTCTGTAATCAATTGCTCAAGACTCACTGTGTTTTTACCAAGTTCTTTAGCAACCTCTACCATTTGACAGGATTTGTTCAGTCTTTCTTCATATTCCAAAATCAAATTCACAACTAGCTCTGATTTATTTCCTTGGGCTTTTTCTTGTGCTTTTAAAAGTCTTTTTTCTGCGATTCTCAAATGGATTTCTGCTGCCACTTCTGGTTGCACTTCCCCCAAGACATCTAATACCCCTTTATTCCCTTCTTTAGAATAATTTATGGCATTCTGTATTGATAACTTAGTTTTTTCTGGAACTTGTTGCAGAACCTCTTCTAAAATATCTACATGTATCGATGTGGATACAGCAATAAGTCCCGTCACTTTTGTTACATTCTTTCCAGATTGTTGTGCAGTTTCCACAAGTTCATTGGAATTTTCTAAATTCAGTTTATATTCGTTAACTAAATCATTTACGAATTCTGTTTTGCCATTTTCAACCAGTTCTTTGGCTTCTGCTAAACGTAGTTCTGCATAATACGCAAGCTTTTCGGCTTTTGCTAAATCATCAAATGTAAAGAATAAGTCAATATTTTCAGAGAATTTCTTAAGGCCATACAACCACGAATCAGGAGTAACCCCCGCGGGCAACAAATCCCTTTGAAAAGCAGGGGGTAACTCTATTTTACTTACAGATACACCACTTATACATAGGACTGATGATAAGTTGATCATCATTGCTATTAGCATAAACACAAATATTTTTCTCATTTTTTTCTTCCTCCATGTATCAACCGTGATATTTTTTATCATGTTTAATCTTCCACTAATATAATTTAAACCTTTTGTGCTAAAAAGGCAATATGGAAAAATAACCTTGGAAACCATTAATTGAAGTTGGGAAACTCAGCTTAAATTTTGTAATCGCGACATGGATTCGTTAATAGTTAGACATAGATGTAACCAGTATTATAACAAATGTGATATGATTATTTTTGTTGATGAGATATGCTATTCTTCCTGTTTTATAACATATATGATATCTATCATCCATGGTAAGTTTTCCAAAAGAATTATACCATTCATTCTAGAATCAATCGTTTAATATCAAATATGATATAACACCCGTACAAAAGCAGTTTTAATGCTATAATTTTCGAAATACTGGTATAAAAAGAAAGTGTTAAATAATGGGTTTTGATTCGACTTTTTTGGGGCGAGGCAATACAATGCTTGATAGTAAAGATTGGAATTTAAACGGACAACGCTTTGGTAAATTAGAATTAGTCGACCGAGAGATTTTTTTCATCTCATTTAATAGGAGAGATAACTAGGCGATATTAGACAAGAGACCTTGAATAAAATTAAAGACACCGAGAACATCTAGACCAATCAATATACCAAAGAAAACAACTAGCACTAAAAGAACTTTAAGTGCGAATTTAACAAGTTTCCATGCCACAACTACTATGATTATTCCTCCAAGAAAAACAGCCCACAATGGTAGGGTAAAACCAAATACATCCATCTCAATTCACCACGTATATAATCCACATACCATATTATAACAGTTTTGAATTATATCAAAATTATGAATAAACAGACGACATCTCAGGGTGTAAAACCTTGCCTTTCAAGGCAAGAACCGGAATAACACAAAAGATTAAGTGAGCAATTTACATAATGGGGATAGGATGAAGGTATGCCACACATTTTCTTTTCGGGTTGAAAAGCCCAATAAGAAAAAAAGTCTTGATTTGAATCAGACCATGCGTCAATACCGACGTTGTGTCAATTTCTATCTTCATGAAATTGCTAAAGGAACAAAGAAGGAGGATATTTACAAGCAAGCAAGAACTATTTTTAATCTTCCAAGTGCATTGGTTCAAACGGCTAGAGATTTTGCCCAGGAGCAAT
>JAUWOO010000105.1 GCA_030612095.1 Thermoplasmatota archaeon
ATCATACGTGCCTATTTCTTTTGCAATTTTTATGATATCCTCCTTATCAAACCCTATAAGCGGCCTCAAAATTGGAAGATTTATTGCCTGCTCGACAGTACGAATGTTTTGGAGGGTCTGAGACGCGACTTGGCCCAGGGAATCTCCCATGATAATAGCATTAGCCTCTTCGTTCTTAGCTATTTTTTCAGCATATCTTAAAAGCATTCGTTTGCAAAACACGCATGTAAACTTGTCATCGCAATTTTGCTTAAAAGAATAAAGTGTTTTCCCGTGAGGCACGACATATGTTTTAATATCACAAGAAATTTGTTTCTTAAGGTGTTTGACAATAAGAACAAAATTATCAATCTCTCTATTATCAGTAAAAGGTCTACCATCTGCATGAACAAGAATCAGTTCTTCCGCTTTTTTTGAAAGAAGATATGTAGCAACTGGAGAGTCTATCCCGCTTGAAATTAATGACACAAATTTCATGTTGTCTCATTAGAAACGTAATCAAGATAATCCTTAAGACCACCTGTAACAGGTAGAACAATGATATCTGGAAGTTCATAGGTATGAATCTGTTCTATTCTCTGTATCGTTTTTTCCACATTATCATCGATTGTTCTTGCAATAAGGATATATTCATTATCCTCCTCGATATTGCCTTTCCATCTATATACCGACTCTATATTTGGAATTATATTGACACATGCTACAAGTTGCTCTTCAACTAAAGTATGAGCTATTTTCCTAGCGTCTTGCATATTATCTATTGTAGTATAAACAACTGCAACCATACTACCTCACGTTTTACATATAAGGCAAAAGGAGTTTTAATAGTTTGCATCAAAATGATATGAATTCATCTGCAATTTTTCAACAGCAGACATAACCTCCTCAAAAGATCCGTAAAAAAGATGGCTTTTACATCTGCAATCAGTGCAGCCGAAACCAGGAATTGAAAACAATTGCCCATCCAGTTTTTCTGCAATATTGCATTCTTCCCTAATTTTGCTTTCCTTGTAAAACACATCAATAACTACTGCATGTTTTAACAGATAATCAATGTGCCAATGAATCTTTTTTTGTTTTCTCAGATGTCGTTGTATTCTTTGATCCAATCCATTCAATGCTGAGCCGACGTATATATAATATCCTTTGTTAAAGCGTTCTTCTCCTTTTTTACCAATTGATATTATCGAATCGTTTTTGAGTTCAACAATCAAAATGTAGCTCCCTTTCATGTCAAATTAGATTATCATTCATTCTTTTAAAGATTGATTCCTTCTAACAAATTGTCTAAATCACCCATAAAATCAGATTCTAAAAGTCTATTGGGTTTTCCAATTGATTCCTCAAGAGCATTATCAAAGGAGATACATCCAAGATATGGCAGATCCATACTGTCGATTTCATTTTTAATAAATGAGGATCTAGTCATTGACATATTCTCCAATACACCAATGATTGGAATTTTCAGTTCTTTTAGTATCTTAAGAAGTTTACTCACTGCACCAAGTGCAACCTTTGATGGAGTGCTCACCACAAGAAATTCACTCTTTTTAATAAGTCGGATAACATCAAGAGTTTCATCACCTATACCTGGAGGCATATCGATGATAAGAAAATCTAGTGATCCCCATTGAGTAATAGCCAATAGTTCTATGATTATATTTGAAATGTCAATACCTCTAAATGGAGACGGTTTATCCTCAGTGAAGTAAACAATTGACATGAAATTTATACCATGAACGTTAGGGGGAATGATGCCTTTTTCCTCTTTAGGGAATACATCTTTAACACCTAGAATTATATGTGAAGAAGGACCGTATAAATCAAGGTCTAAGAGCCCAACTTTGAATCCTTTTTTCGATAGATTTATTGCAAGACTTGATGCAACAAGACTTTTTCCAACTCCACCTTTACCACTTGCTACAGAAATGATTCTTTTAATGTTTTTCAATCGCTTGTCGATAACACTAACTCGGGCATCCATAGTTTTCTACCTTTTCCCCTTAATCGATGTTATTGAAACTCCACGTCCAGTCATAATTTCAAAATCTGGGCTACCGCATTTCGGACACCTTGCATGAACAAAAGCAACCTCAGGGATGAAATGTATCGCCTCTGATTCATCCTCGTTGAGTTTCTTCTTCATATCGCTAAAATCCCATGTATGTTCACAACTCTTACATTTCAATGTGCTTTTTTCAGTTTCAATGACAGTTTTTACATTTTTCAATTTGCCACCTTGAGTTTTTATAATTTCCTCAAGAGCAAACTCAAAAATATCATGTTCTATTTGCTGCAATTCACCTATACTTATTTTGATCTCACTGATTATTTTCAGTTTTTCTTTCTCAGCAGCCTCAACCGCTGCAACAAGTATTGATTCAGCAAGTGCCCATTCATGCATATGGAAATCGGATAGGGAAAAACCTGGTTTAAATCTTACTGTAGAAAAATAGAAAAGGCACATGGAAATATCTGCTTTAGGAAGTAGATATGAAATATGAAAAGGAGAAACTGCTTAAACAAAAAATTCAACATATAGACATTAAAACATTTAATGGCGTTCCGCTCATCGATTCCTTTGATCATATGGCGTTTCAGTCAAGAAATCTCGCACGAGCATGTGCGATTTATGATACAATGTTAAAAGACAAAGACTGCACGGTTATTCTTTGTTTGGCTGGTTCACTAGTCAGTGCAGGCATGAAAAAGATCATCGTTGATTTGATTAAACACAATATGGTTGACATTATTGTTTCAACTGGTGCAATCGTAGTTGACCAAGATTTCTTCGAGGGATTGGGATTTTACCATTACCGGGGATTTATAGACGTAGATGACAACGAACTAAGGAAACTGTCAATCAACAGAATTTATGATACATTTATTGATGAAGATGACTTGCGCATCTGTGATATGACGATAAAAAAAATTGCTGATTCAATGACACCCAAAGCATATTCATCAAGAGAATTCATTTGTGAAATGGGAAAATACTTAGAAAAACATGGAAGAAATCCCGAATCTTTTGTCCTTGCTGCATACAAAAACAATGTGCCGATTTTTTGTCCTGCTTTTTCTGATTCTAGTGCAGGATTTGGTCTTGTATTTCATCAAACTGAGAAAAAAGAACATATATCAATTGATTCAGTCAAAGATTTTAAAGAGCTTACCGAACTTAAGATAAAATCAAAGGAAACTGGCCTGGTTATAATCGGCGGCGGAGTTTCTAAAAACTTTGTACAAGACACTGTAGTTGCTGCCGATATTTTGGGTGTTGATACACCCATGCACAAATATGCGATACAATTAACCGTAGCAGACGAAAAAGATGGGGCACTTTCTGGTTCAACATTAAAAGAAGCAAATTCGTGGGGTAAAGTAGATACTACTTATGAACAAATGGTATTTTCTGAAGCAACTCTTACATTTCCGTTGCTTGCCAGCTATGTATATCACAAGGGAAATTGGAAACAAAGAAAAACAAAAAAATTAAACAATTACTTCGCATAGTTTTTCTCGGAAAATCATTATATATTTGATAGTTTCTATTCTATGTCCTGTGCAAAGAAATTCTATTACTAAACTGAAACAGTTAAAAAATAATCTCAAAAAAATGGATAGTGTGGCTATTGGCTTTTCTGGTGGTGTAGATAGTTCGTTTTTACTCAAAGTAGCATCTGAGATTCTGGGGAAGAACGCTGTAGCAGTTACTATTTCATCATTGCTTCATCCAGAGAAAGAGCTAGAAGAAGGAAAAAAACTAGCAAAGATGATGAATGTTAAACACCTAATTATCAATCTGGATATAGGAGAAATTGAACAATTCAAAGAGAACCCGTCTGATAGATGTTACTACTGTAAAAAACATATCTTTTCAAAAATAAAAGAAGCGGCAAAAAAAGAGAATATAACCTATGTACTCGATGCAAGTAATTATGACGATCTGCAGGATTATAGACCAGGTATGGGTGCATTGGAAAAACTAGGTGTCATAAGTCCTTTAATTGACGTTAAATTAACGAAAAAAGAAATAAGAGATTTGTCAAAAAAGATGAATCTCGATACATGGAACAAACCGTCGTTTGCTTGTCTTGCATCAAGATTTCCTTATGGAACTAACATAACAAAAAAAAGATTGAGGATGGTTGAAAAAGCAGAGGACATTATACAATCATTGGGTGTGAAACAGTTCCGTGTGCGATATCATACTGAAACCGCAAGAATTGAAGTACCAAAAAATGATTTTCAGATCATATTAAAACATTCTGAAGAAATCGTGAAACAATTCAAAGAACTTGGATTTAAGTATATAACACTGGATATCGAAGGATATAGAACTGGCAGTTTGAATGAGGTTCTCATACCATGAAGAAAATATTACA
Organism: Thermoplasmatota archaeon; assembly: GCA_030612095.1. Classification (GTDB taxonomy): domain Archaea; phylum Thermoplasmatota; class E2; order DHVEG-1; family DHVEG-1; genus JAUWWG01. The sequence continues at coordinate 4,386 of JAUWOO010000105.1, forward strand.
AGATTTTAAAGCAGGAAAAATCAATCTTGCAGAGGTTTTAGAAAAATTAAAAACATTCCCCTACGAAGATTTAAAATTTGCAAAAATTGACACCCACAGGGCATTGCGTAAAGGATTTCCCGAAACTATTTTTTGTCAGGGTAAAACGATCCCACAGATTCTTAAAATCATTGAAACAATGTCAAAAAGAAATCACAATATTCTTGCGACAAAGGCAAATAAAAAGATATTTACTGCTGTAAAAAAGGTTTATACGAATGCAGAGTACAATGAACTTGCAAAAACAATTGTAATCAAAAGAAAGAAGCTGAAACCAAAAAAGGGGAATATCTTAGTTATAACAGCAGGAACGTCTGATATTCCTGTTGCTGAAGAAGCTATTGTGACCGCGGAACTCATGGGCAACAAGGTTGAGAAAGCTTATGATGTTGGTGTTGCTGGTATTCATCGTTTGTTTGATATCAAAGATAAAATATTTGATTCAAATGTGATAATTGTTATAGCGGGTATGGAAGGTGCGCTTGCAAGTATCGTAGGTGGGTTAACATCCAAACCTGTGATTGCTGTTCCAACAAGTGTTGGTTATGGTGCTAGTTTCAAAGGTATTGCACCACTACTTACCATGATGAATACATGCTCTGAAGGCGTTGTTGTTGTAAACATTGATAATGGATTTGGTGCAGGATACTTTGCAAGTCTAATAAACAGGTGAAAAAATGAACGTAGCGTATTTTGATTGTTTCTCCGGCATCTGTGGAGATATGATTCTAGGGGCACTCATTGACTTAGGTCTGGATTGTAATCATCTGAAAAAGGAGCTTGAAAAACTTGGTATTTCCGGATATAAAATTGATGTGAAAAAAGTTGAAAAAAATCATATAACCGGTACAGATGTGTGCGTCACCGTCAAAGAAAAACAACATCATCGTAGTTTGACAGATATCAATAAGCTAATAGACAATAGTAAATTAGACAGTGAAATTAAAGAGATAAGTAAGGAGATATTTCAAAGGCTGGCGGAAGCTGAAAGTAAGGTTCATAATATAGAGGTAGACAGGGTTCATTTTCATGAGGTTGGTGCAATAGATTCAATAATAGATATAGTAGGGACTGTTATTGGAATTAAAAAACTACAGATTAAAAATGTATTTTGTTCCCAACTTCCCCTAGGAAAGGGTCTTACTTCATGTTCACATGGTATGATTCCGATACCTTCTCCAGCTACTGTCGAAATTTTGAAGGGCATCCCTGTGTATTCAGCAAATATCAAACATGAGCTGGTGACTCCAACAGGTGCCGCCATTATTGCAACTCTCACTAAACATTTTGGTGACATGCCCGTAATGAATATCAAGAAGGTTGGATATGGAACAGGAAAAATAGAAATGAAACATCCGAATATGCTCAGAGTTTTTCTTGGAGAGTTACAAAATGATTATACTTCTGATATCACTACCATGATTGAAACAAACATCGATGATACAAACCCTGAGATTTATGGTTATCTTGTAGAAAAATTGTTTGATAACGGTGCCCTTGATGTATTTTTTACACATATTCAGATGAAAAAGAATCGACCGGGTGTGAAACTTAGTGTAATCTCATCAATGGAGAACGTCGAGAGGCTCTTGGATATCATTTTTACTGAAACCTCGACCTTTGGTGTGCGATTCTACGAAACGAAGCGGATGAAACTATGCATTGAAAAACGAAGAGTTAAGACAAAATATGGAGATGTTACAGTCAAGATAGGGATACGCAAAAATCAGATCATGACGGTTTCTCCAGAGTATGAAGAGTGTAAGAAAATAGCTACCGAAAACGGCATTCCTTTGAAAGATGTGTATGAATTAG
>JAUWOO010000043.1 GCA_030612095.1 Thermoplasmatota archaeon
TTTGGTTACTGCGGGTATTCCTCGCTATATGTTAACACCGTCACAACTATCAATATCAGATCTAGAATGACCAAACGATAGTAGTATGCTTATGTGTCTTGAGTACTTGCTACTTTTCACTCTCCAGTTTAATGTGATTTAACAAAATTAGTTAAAACTAAAAATTAATATAGATGCTAGAGTTATGAGGGCATATGGAAAAGAAAACTGCATTTCTAGAAATACCATCTGAGGTGATAGACGGGCTCGATCAGCAGAATAATTTGGGTGATAGATCGACGTTTATATCAGATTTACTGGATAAACAGCTACAACGTAATGTCGACAACCTGGGTGTTTCTACAGATTTAACTAATATGATGGGTGATACCAGAGAGTTTTTGGGTAGTTCTGGGGAACTCAACCTGATCAACAGCAAAGGTTCTTCACTTGGTAATTTTGACATAAACATTCCAGATAGATTTGAGCATATCGTCGAAAAAATCGGTGAAATTTCTACGGATCGTATTTTCCAGATGAGCTCCCGAAACTGGCGGTAATTTCTATTTTGCAATAAACTCTGCTCTACAAAAAATAATTAAATACATACTACATACAATGCTTGAGGAGATAGGAATGGTTAAAAAGATTATGATAGTGGATGACAATCCAGATATAATTCTTTCTATAAAAAGTGGATTGGAAGTTGCTGCGGGTGATTATGAGATCATAGGTGCAGAAAGTGGCGAAAAATGTCTTGAACTTTTAGAAACGGAAACTCCTGATCTCATATTGTTGGACATCATGATGCCAGAAATGAGTGGTTGGGAAACTTTCGACAAATTGAAGGGAAATGCATCGTGGGGAAAAATACCTGTAGTTTTCCTAACTGCGAGAACAGATAGAGTTGCTAAAAATGCTGGCGGTTTTTTGGGTGATGATTATATTGAAAAACCTTTTGAAATCGCGGAATTAAAGAGAAGGATCGACGAGATTACCAATAGGCAAAAAACATCGGTCCAATAAATTTATTTTTTAAACTTGAATCTGCATTTCAAGTAGAAAAGTAAGATTTTAGGAAGGATCATTATCAGCGGATCATATTACTAACATCTGTAAAGTAGTTTAATGATGCTAAAACCAGTTTTGGATTGATTCTTCTAAATATGTAATTCGCTCTTATGAATGTTTTACCAATTAGATCCCATTTGATAAATTTCTGGTTTATTATGTGTGGATATTTTTTGGGATATCCTCTGGCTATGCATCTTCCAGCTACATCGCCGCTTATGAGGGCACGGTAGATTCCTTGTCCCGTAAATGGAAACGTTCCAACACCTGCATCTCCAACAAATAAAATATTATTATGCATTAACGGTCGTTGTAGGCCGACCGGTATTAGTCCACCGGCTACATAATTTACCTTACCTTCAATTTCTCGTCCTTCTTTGAATTTTTCTAACATATTCTTTAAATTATAACCAAAATTTCCACTAAAACCGATCCCTAGGTTAAGCTCTTTTTTCTTTAGATCACGTGGGAATATCCAGTAATAACCAAAGTTACCTGTGTAAATAACTTTCAAAGTATCAGAAATAAAATAGTTTGAATCCTCTAGAGTCTGTTGATAAGTAACGCCTTTGATCCCCCTGTTTATGTCTAGCTCTCTTTTAACGGTACTGGGGCATCCAGATGCATCAACAATGAATTTACCATCGAGATCATTTATTGTTTTTATCTTATCATCTGTTTGAATTATAGTGCCTAGTTTTTCTGCTTTTCTCGCGAGGTGACATATAAACTCTGGTCTGTTGAGTATATATCCAACGCCAGGTTCTCTATGATAAACACGTTTTTTACTACCAATAATCACCTCGCCTTTGGTAATTTCATTAAAATAACTCTTTTTTTCTGGTTTCCATTTTTTCCATTCAGATTCAACCGAATGCGCCTCACCGCATCGTCTCCCTTCATGGTTATATCCAATTTTTTTATGTTTCTCGTGAACTATAACAGTTATTGATTCGTTATGCTCTTTAAGTGAAATTGCAGTGCTTAGACCACTGAGGCTGCCGCCAACTATGTCGACTTTTATATTACCACCATAAGTGTTTACTATCCATAAAGAGAATCGAAGTTAATAATAGTTACTTTTTTGGATACTGTCCCACAGTTTTCCCATTACTAGTGCCGTTCTTACGGTTAAAAGGCGTTCAAAAGCAATTTTTATAATAAAGCTATTAAGCGAATATTTTATCTGCTCAATAGGTCGTGTCTATAATGCAAATAATAACAAAAAACGAGAATATTATGTATTTATTTTTTGATACGGAAACAACGGGGCTTCCGATAAACTGGAAAGCACCAGTTCAGGATGTTAATAATTGGCCAAGAATGGTTCAAATTGCATGGTTACTGTATGATGCAAATAGAAATAGAATTGATGAAAAGGAGTTTATTATTAAACCAGAAGGATTTTCAATTCCGGATGATGCTACACGAATACATGGGATATCCACAGAATATGCAATGGATAAGGGACAAGATTTAGATTTTGTTTTAAAATTATTTGCTGAACAAATTGAAACTGCAGGTATGTTGGTAGCTCACAATATGAGTTTTGATGAAAAAATTATTGGAGCGGAATTCATTCGGAAAAACATTCCAAATAAACTATTTCAAACAGATAGAATTTGTACAATGAAAGAAGCTACGGATTATTGCCAAATACCTGGACATTACGGATATAAATGGCCAAAACTTTCAGAATTACATATTGAATTATTTGGAGAAGATTTTGAAGAAGCCCATAATGCTGCTGTTGATATTAATGCTACGGCAAAATGTTTTTGGAAAATGAAAGAATTGGAAATTATCTGATCGACACGTACGCACAGACATTATATGAACTGATTTTTGTACTATACATCCTACAAATTTTCTGAAAGTAGTAAGCATATTGAAGTAAACTATCGTTTAATTAAGTAAACGATTAAGATTTATAAAAAGAAAAGTGGGCCCGGCAGGATTTGAACCTGCGACCATCTGGTTATGAGCCAGACGCTCCACCAGACTAAGCTACGAGCCCCTACAAAGCGTATGGGGCGTAATATAATTTCTACTACTTAAAATTTAGAGGTTAAAAATAATGCATTCAGTCATATTGGTAAGTTTTTCAAGGAGAAATCTTTAGAATCTAATTTTAACTAACAACGGACTATCATTTTTTATGGAATGTTTACTCATTTTATTTATTCTTTATCGTCTCCTTCTAGTAGTTTCCAGAAGGACTGCATCTCCTTATTAAATTCGGTTTTCAGAAATTCAAAATAATAATCATCATCAGATGATGTATCATATTTATTATCTTCAAGTTCGGTGTTAACTACATTTTTCGATTTTTTATCTTTCATTTCCATCACCTAGACCAATATTGCCATGATATCATTTATCAATGTTGGCATATATACTTATCGTGTAAAAATGTCAAAATGACAAAACATCCATTGTTCATTAGTAAAGTTCATTAATAGGTGGTGGTTAGATATTGGAGTGTAAAATGGTGGAGTTATCGACACTAGCAAAATACCCATTCTTGAATGCATCTAAAACCTATGTCAAAGATAATGCACTATCTGTTGAAGAACTGTTAGATGATCCATTATATGAGCGTGCACGCATAATTGGCGTAGAGCGGCTTGATAATGCATTCAAAGATAGGGATATAGGAAACAGAGTCCTGGCGACTGAGTATGACTGTGTTATGGAGCTACTTTCATATCCAATAGCTAGGATGGTGGCAGTATGCATTGATGACGTATATTTCAAAAGACGGTATGCACTTGGTGAAGCTGTTCATGCGTATAAAAGTCTGATAAATGAGTCAACTTCTTTTTTACTTGATGTCTCAAAGGAATTTAACCTACGTGTAAAGTGTACAGAGGATACAAACAAACTCAGTATATATTTCACCGATTATCTTCGTAGCGCCCCTACAAGATACAAGGAGTGGAAGATGATAAACCGGGAGATGAAGGCTGGCTATATTCATATATCGCATAGGGATCTTGCAAGATTGATTCAAGAGGCCTTAAGATCTAGAATTAACAACGAACTTGACGCTAGAAAATGTAATCGGGTCATATCTGATACGTTCTCATCAGATATCAATAGAATCAAAAACAAGGTAATGATGCACCGTAAAAAGATGGAAGCAGCACCCGTTGGTAAGTTGGATATTGAAAAATTACCTCCCTGTATGAAGGAAATATTGGCAGCTATTCAATCTGGAGAAAACGTTCCGCATATGGGGCGATTTGCTCTTGTAGCCTTTTTAAACTCACTGCGATTAAATACAAACGACATACTTAAACTATTTAGCAGTGCGCCGGATTTCGAGGAGGAAAAGACCAGATATCAAGTGGAACATATAACTGGTAGCACTTCGTCAACGGCATATGCGCCACCGGGATGTGATAAGATGCGTACCTATGGTATATGCCCAGTAGACAAAATGGATGAGTTATGTAAAAGGAAGCGACATCCTTTGAGTTACTATAAGGCTAAATGGAATAAAAACAGTAAAAAGGAAAAGTGAATGCAAATGAAACATTTTGTAACATTTGAAGGAATCGACGGGTCAGGTAAATCTACAATATTAAAACTTGTTTACGAACAATTGAAATCTCAAGGATATGATGTTGTTTCAACTTATGAACCTACGGATACATGGATTGGTAAACGGGTTCAAAAGTGCATAGAGACCAACACAGATCCATTTGTAACCGTTTTTACATTCATAGCTGATCGCATAGAGCATGGGAAACAGATTCAACAGTGGATAGATGATGGTAAAATCGTTCTCTGCGATCGATATGCGGAATCTACATATGCGTATCAGGGAGTACAACTACAAGATATGGTGAAAGATTCGGTGCGATGGTTGAAAGAACTATCTAAGGATCGTATTCCTATCCCTGACAGGACATTTGTCTTTGTCCTAGATCCTAAGAAGGCCCTTGATCGTATTCAAAACAGGGATAATTTGATTCCTTTTGAACGATTGGCATTTCTTAAAAAAGTACATGAGAACTATCTTGAATTGGCAGTTGGAGCAAGATTTTGTAAGCTTGATGCTACAAAAACTAGGGGGGAGCTTGTGAGAATATGTTGCGGAGATATAATCTCCTAACTATTTTTGTTAATTGTGAGAATGGGGAAACGGTAAGAGGGTGAGGAATGGTGGATGGAAAAAATATTTTTCCCCAGTTCTCTAAACATATGCTCTGTTTATAAGTATATAACTCTTATTATATAATTGCCACCTTAATTGATTGGAATGCTAAACAATTTTTTAATGAAGCAAATGCAGGCAATTCATATTGGTATCAATGTCACTACCATAATTTGTTAATGAAATTGATATAACAATGCTACAGATGTTGCAGAATGATGTTTTTAGCAATGTTTAAATAACAAATAAGCATATTTATAATTAGGAGAGAAGGGCATGCAAAATAAATCTATATTTTTGAATATATGGGGCGAAGCCAAATTCAGTAAGGAATTTGTAGAGTCTTTGTCAGAGATTTTCTTCGATGAGTAACGTATCTTAAGGGGAAATAAAGATGTTGGATCCATGTTCCGATGAAGAGAAGAAATATATCGAATATTTGGTAAAGAAATATTCGTTTAAATTGGGCACTAAGGAGGATAACTACGGGGTTTAGAGATAAATAGATTCTATAGAATGGCAGCAAATATGTGTGGACGGAAATAAGTATGAGAAATGCATCTTGTACTTTTTCTATTGTAATAAAATCATATTTGTAAAATTACATTTTATTGTATAATTGTTTCCAATTTTAAACGGGGGAACATTAGTTCATACAAATTCTTTTAGTTTTTTCAAGTTAGGATTTTGAATGCCGCATTTTTTAATTGGAAAGATTTTCTCGATTAAAATTAAGTCACTAATGTATCTATGATATATTTCATTAAAAGCCTCACTGAATTTCTTCGCTTGCCTAATATTTTCGGCTGTAAATGAAAGTGTCCAATCATATTGACCATGAAGATAACTGCTAGATTCAATCTTTATGCCCAATTCATCAGCTTTCTTTTCTAGCTTCCTTGAGATAATTATATCTGCCGCTTCTTCAACTGGTATATTTGTTTTTTTAACTAGTATAAAATATTCTGTTAGTTTAAGTTTTTCATTATCTACTACTGTTCCATATCCCCAAATTGTTTTATTTTCTTCAAGTTTGTTCATGAGTCTCCATACTTTTTGACGCGAAAAACCGCATTTTTCAGCGATACTGTCTGCACTTTCCCTTGAGTTCTTCTGAAGTTCAGCAAGAATCTTTTTTTCATCCTCCCTAATCTGTTTAATGCTGCTTTTAGCCATGCGATACTACCCACTTTCAATTTTATATTGAATGGTTGTAGTCATATATTACTTTTTATCTTTTTCAACTTCTATGATACACATATTTATTTAAAAAATGATGTGCATTTTCTAAAATTGTTGCAAAAACCATGTTTTTTTATCTCTGATAATACTTTTGACCCATGCCACCATAATCGATCTTTTCTGTCATGCACGTGATAGAATTTCTACTATTGTGAATTTCATATTTACTCTTGGAGCAATAATGGTGTTGCAATCCAAACTTTTGCAATATCTCAAAATGCAAAAGGTCGGTTATTTCGCCTCATTTAAAAAAGATACAATTCTTCCTAGGTTAGGGTGTATGGGTTCAGGCGAAGATATATAACATCCAGCTACGGTATTTGCAAATAACAATCGTTCGTCATCACTAAAACCCAGCAATTCTGCAAATAAATTCCCAGCATTCCATGTGTCTCCAGCTCCAGTTACTCGATATATTCTAGAAAGCTGGATAGTTGGTATTACAGTATATTTTCCACTTATGGTGCATGCGAAAGATGCAGTGTGTAAGTCTACACGTGCATGTATTTTTTTTTTAAAAGAAATTGCAGCGTTTATAACCTCTTCATTATTATTTAGTGTAATAGATCCACTATAATGTAGAAGTTCATTCTCATTTAACCCCAGCATATCCAAATTTCCATTACTTAGTACATTTTTTGTTAATTCCGGGATGTCCTGTTTTCTATGTGATGGATCGCCTGCGTCAAAAAATGTTTTTACATTCTGCTTCTTAGCAAATTCAAAAGCATCCTTTGCAAGTTCTGTCCCTCTTTCATTGAGGGTCCAGTTTACTACGCATGCAATATCTGAATTTGAAACTGTTTGAAGATCGTTTTCATCCAGACTATCAAAGGTAAAATCTGAAACGGATCCAGTATCCCCAACTAAAACGTTAGTGTGCTTCTCACCAAATTCCATTGCAGTCGTAATGGCGAGCTTCCCATCTGTTTTGACACCACTTAAATCTACACCTGATTTTCCTAAAAAGAATTGCAGGAGGTGTAGACCAAAATCATCTGTTCTACAGATTAAATGAGATTTAATACCAAGTCTGGCAAGGGCCAGGGCAGTGTTTGCTGCATTGCCGCCATGATGAATCTTTTGGGGAATGCCCGGAACGTTGCCCCCCCCTTGGTTACATATATCTTGAATTCTGGAAAATTCCTCTTCAAAACTATTCATAGTTAAAAAATGATCAACAAAAAAATCAGGCATTATTACAACATTAAAATTTGCCAATTTTGCCGTATCTATCTGGTTAAGTTTTTCCAGCAACCTTGTTTTCAAATTATCATCCATCTTTATCTCTCCTTAATATATGCCACTGCTATTTCTAGTCACTCTTTTAGCTCTAAACCATATGTAAGTTATCTATATTTTGCTATTTTACGATTTACGGGATAGTTGATACAGATTTCAAAAATATAACTACGCATCTTCTGATGGTTGCTCATGAAATAAGTCGGTTGTTTTATTAATAATGAAAAGCATTCCTTCTTAACATGGTGGATGGGATGGAAAAAGATACTACGTTAGTACATTCTAGAAATATTGAAGGATCTGATATGAAAATTGCTCATTTCTCTTGGGAATTTCCCCCTGTAATTTGGGGTGGACTTGGGACATTTGCAACAGAGATTACTCAAAAACAAGTCTCTTTAGGTAATGAAGTCACTGTCTTTACTATAAATGATAAAAATAAACTTAGCACATCAGATATGTGGAATGGTGTAGAGGTATATCGGCCAAAAACCCTTGATCTTACATCCAGTTTTTATCTGTTTTCAAATCACGATCTCCGTTCTTGGGGTGCTCATTTCAATTTTTTCGCAGATGTCCTAAGCTATAACATGATGTCAGCTTCACAACTCGTCGACGTGCTTGTAAGAAAAAATGGAAGAAGCTATGATATAATCGATGGGCATGACTGGCTTGGAGTGATGGGGGGAATAATTGCAAAAAAGGAATTGAATATTCCTTTAGTATTTCATGTTCATTCAACTGAAATTGGCAGATCGGGTGGTGAAGGTTCTCGTACAATCAAAGATATTGAATTTGAAGGAGGACAAATTGCTGATTGTGTCATTACTGTATCTCATTCCATGAAAGATGAACTGAAAAGTCTTGGCTTTCCAGAATATAAAATACGAGTTTGTTGGAATGGTATCGACCCGGATAAGTATGATCCTCAAAAGATATCACGTGATGAAAAAATCCAACTTCGAAGACGATATGGCGTAGCCGATCACGAGCATCTTCTCTTTTTCATAGGTCGCTTGGTAACTATAAAAGGAGTTGAAAATCTCATTAAGGCAATGCCAAGTGTCTTGGGGGATTTCCCAGATACTAAACTTGTAATGCTGGGCATTGGAGATTTGGAAAAAGATCTTCGGTTATTGATAGATCATCTTGGGCTTAATGACAGGGTTATGATGAGAACAGAATTTGTCAGTGAACCGGAACGTATCCTTCACTATGCAGCTGCTGATTCTGTTGTGTTGCCATCACTTTACGAGCCATTTGGCATAGTGTGTACTGAGGCAATGTCGATGGCAAAACCAGTTGTTGTTGGTGCTAAGGGAACAAGTGGAATGCGAGAACAGGTAATTGCAAGTGGTGAAAAACAATGCGGCATACATATGAATCCTTATGAGCCAGAAGACATAGCATGGGGCATCAAACAGGTTTTGGAATCCAAGGAAAAAGGTATTCAGATGGGCAAGAATGCACGTGAACGAGTAATTGAACAATTTAGTTGGGATATTATAACAAATAGGACCTTAGAAATTTATAAAGAATTTGTTAAATAATGAACAGGTTGCAAACATAACAATCACTTGTTTTGTAGTATTTTATAATAAGGCAACATATATAATTGTTATAGAATCGGTGAATGAAAGAGGCGAATGAAAAATACCAACAATGGCACATTTTAATATCCCTGCAGAAGATATGGGGCAAGCAAAGAGATTCTGGGCGCTCAAGTATCCTTTTGTCTTGTACAATACTTTCTACTTGGCAGAAGTGCTGATTAGATTTGAATCTTTGAAAAATTATGAACTTGTCAAAGAGTTGATTGAACGAATAGAAAGATACTGACAATTGGAATCAGAGTACTGTTTTTACTGTATTGCTACAACTTTGCTTGCGATCGGAGTTTTAGAAAAAACATTAGAGAACAGTGAACAAAAAATAAAAAAAGATAAGATTGGAGTGGAAGATATCAAAACTACGTCTAAAATTCTCAAAGGATTTTTAAATGAAGTTGATGATAGAGATGGAATTGAATTAAAATTAAGAAAGAAGGTGAAAAACCAATGACTGGGGAGGGAGATTTAATTGCTCATTGTGGCCTTTATTGCGACGATTGTTTCGGTTATAAAGGAAAGGTTGCTGATTTGGCAAGGGATCTAAGAAAAGAATTAAGGCAGGCAAAGTTTGAAGAAGCTGTTAAAGGGATTCCGTTTAAAGAATTCCAGCATTACAATGAATGTTATGAAGTTCTAGGGGCAATGGTCAGATTAAGGTGTAAGAGTGCATGCAGAGGGGGTGGCGGTAATCCGTTTTGTAAAATAAGGAAATGCTGCCAGACGAAGGGTGTTGATGGTTGCTGGGAGTGTGGTGACTTTGAAACGTGCGAAAAACTAGATTCTTTGAAGGTAAATCATGGTGATGCACATATCAAGAATTTAAGAAAAATTAAGAAACAAGGAATTGATGAGTTTCTTAAAGGGAAAAAATGTTGGTATTCTAAGATAAAATAAAGTTAACACTCACGTTAATTCATTACCAACCAATCAAATTCAATTCTTTTTTTGCACCTACTTTGGCAAGAGTTTTTCATGCTGAAGTGGACGGTATCGTTGGGAATTTCATGAGTCAACTGGAGAAAATTTTGGAAGAGTGTCTCTAGAGTTGCAAAGAATCTAGAATTATCTCCCCAATTTTTGTAGTTAGCTGGATTTCTAGGAATCCATTTCATCAATACGTCGGAGGCATGCCATTCAAAACCAGTAAATGTTCCATTTCAATAAACCTCATAGATTACATCATCAATAATTGTCCTCCTACTAACGTTTGTGTTATATGTTGTATTATGTGCTAGAATCAATGTTTTACCGCATGGAACAAAATCTTGGCCAGGAGCGTAATATCCTACGGGCTTTCCTTCCCTTTGGAAATCATGATGTTCTCTTGCCATAAGCGTTTCGGTACCATCATCATCCCAACCAAAGAAATCCCATTCAACATTCCCATCCCAATCTATCTGAGTCAAATTAGTACTATCCCACAATTCATAATATTCACCGGTCGCCGATATTACTGATCCTCCGGGAAGCATTCTTGCCGGATCCGGAATTGTAAACCATTTATTAACCTGATTTCCATCCATATCTATCAATAAAGCGTGATGACCATCACCTAAAAGCATAAACGGTACAACACTACAGAGTGTATATCCTTCGCAACAACCATCATTTCTTGTAAAATAAATATAATGTGTTAGAATATTTCCATTTTGGGGCGCAGTCCAAAAAAAATCAATTTTCTAACTCCATTAAAGATTATTGTTTAAACCTGTTGCACATCATATCTAATCCATCATATATCTTTTGAAATGCAGAATTATTTTCTTCTTTTAACATATGTGCAATTCCCTTGCTCAGCTCCCAAACTGCCAGTTGATGTTTCCTTTTTGACTTGTGTACATGATGTGGACCAACATCAAGTTCATCATATGGTAAAAATGAATGGAGGTTACTATTTTTCGTTATATTTTCTAGATGTGACCTTATTTGAAGCAAAAATAAATGCAATTGAATAAAATCGTCTTTTTGCAATTCTTCTTTCCTTCCTCTATATTTTTAATTGAATTGTGGAATTTAAATGTTTCCCCTCATCCTTTTCCAAAACCGAGTATGATGTGTTTGGTGCTATTTTATTAGAGTTTCATATCCGATTTAAGGGCGATTAAAACTTGATTTATTTCTTCCAATATTTGGAACTAACCAAGGGGATAAGTTTGCTGCTTATAATTCTAGCAGATGTTTTAGCAAAGGGAACATATGTGAATGGCTATTTAAGAAACGAAGGAATGGTGTGTTGATTACTTTGTTCTTTGGCATGGTGATTGGTAAAGTATCTGACCATTCGCTTTCTTCACCATGCTCATCTTTAGCTTTTACTTTGATGTGGTACGTTCCTTTAACATCCCATATATGTGACATGCTAATTGTTTGCTCTGTATTATATGGGCCTGTCCACTTGCTATTTGTTCCATCATCCCAATCAAACATATAATAAATTTGGTCGCCATCAGAATCCGTTGTCGATGCTGAATATGAATATGAGGTGCCAACTTTACAAAATGTTGTCCCGGTTGGAGCATCTGGTTTTTCTGGCGGATCGTTATCAACGGCTACAATAACAACTTTTTTTGCGGATGAAAAATCACTCTGAGCTCCATATATATCCTCAGCTTTCACCTTTACATTGTATGTACCAGAAGTATTCCATGAATGAGAGATATTTGCAGTTGCTCCAGAAGGATAAAACTCTGTTGCCCATTCATCAACTGTGT
>JAUWOO010000141.1 GCA_030612095.1 Thermoplasmatota archaeon
ATCGTACACTGATAGATATTGCACAGAAAATGCCGCTGAAATCCAATGAACTAGAAGAGATACATGGTCTCGGTCCTGCAAGAATAATGAAATACGGGGAAGAAATTCTGAAGGTTGTTAATGGTTAATAGTGAAACAACATTTCAAAAAATCTGACAATGGTTGTGCTTCATGTTTATGGACTTGCCAAAATGGGCTATCTATTTGCATGTCACGAGAAAATATGATATATATTAAACCCAATCAATAATGACCAGCTACTACTCACTATATGAGGACATAAATATAAATTAATACTGATGAACTAAGGGAGGAAGAGGTTTAATATGGTGGATTGATGTAATCATTCACTTTTTATTTTTTTCATTTCTTCGTCCACCTTCTTATCTAGTTCTTTGTCCATGCCCTGCTCCCTTGCTATTAATGACATTTCAGCAAGCATCTGTTCCCACAAAACTTCTTGTTCCAATGCATAATACCACATATCAAGTTTTGCTTCTCCATTTGCCTTTCTGAAATCATCTAAAAATTCCTTTTTGTCTTTTTCATTCATTTATGACCCCATTCTAGTGACTTGAATGCAATAATATTTTATAACTCTATTTCTTTTTGTGAAAACTACAAAACGGGATAAAAGCAGACATTTAAGTGTCTAATCCAGGCGTATGTCTTTTGTCTTTCGTATTTTTTTTTGTTCTCTTTAATTCTCTCAATACTTTATCTATCTTTTTTCTGGAGGATTCATAACATTCATTATTTCCAATAGACATCTCACCGATTTCCATTATTGCGGACTCATATTCTTCATCCATTTTCCATCACCTGCTACTTGGTAGCGTGTCACACTTTATCAATAATGGAATATAAACGTATTCTACCAAAATATCAAAATGAAAGAATGATGAAGCAAAAATCAAAAAAATATAATGAAATTTTGCATAAAGTAGATAAGTTACCAGAAAACAGAAGAATCGATGCATAAGTTTCAGAGAATAATATCAAAAACATTATAGCAAACGCCAATACTTTTTAAAGAAGGGCATATATCCCATGGTAATGCAGTTCAGCGTGAAAAAAAGAGATGGCCCTGCACGATTGGGCGAAATTGCAATTGCCGATAAAAAAGTTGTCACACCAAATATATTATTCGTAAACACTTCCAGATTCAAATCTCCAGATTTTGCGGATTTAGTTGTAACAAACCAGGACATTAAAACAGAAAAACCAGCATTAAGAATAATGGAGAGCATATTTTCACCTTTAAAAGGAGAGAGTAACAATGAACTGCATATCTCAAGATACATGAATTATCCAAAAGATCTACCAGATGAACTACACTTAGCTACGATGAAATCATATAAGAAAGGGAAAGTAACTTGCTATGTTATATCAGGTAACAAAGGAATTATAAATGATGCGTTAGAAAATAACTCTGCCTCTTTTTTTATTGTTGGAAATACCGTTCAGCTTTCTCATCAGCAATCAAAATTTGTAGATTTTATTACAGAACTAAGAGAAAAAATTGGATATCAGAAAATGATATATCTTCCATGTGTAGGAGATCCAACAAGTCTTGCTCTACTAACATATATAGGCATAGATCTCTTTGATTCTGTTTCAGCAATTTTAGCTGCCCGGATGGGAAATTTACTCTTTTCAACAGGCAAGTATAACGTTAATGATTTAGAGGAAGTACCTTGTAGTTGCCCAATATGTAGCGGATTTGAAGGCAAACCATCTGAGATGAATTTTCAACAGATTCTAAGTCACAACTATTTTGCGTTATCGGATGAAATAAAACAGGTAAGAAATGCAATCTGCAGTGGAAATTTACGTGAACTTGTTGAGATTAGAGTTAGGGCAGATCCAAGTTTAGCAGCATTATTAAGATGCCTTGATCAAGATCATTACGACTTTGTTGAGGAAAGAACACCAATAATGCGTAAAAATCGACTACTCGCCACAACAAAAGATGCATTACATAGAGCAGAGATAAAACGATTTCAAGAGCGCGTCATAGATAGATATAAAAAACCGGAGAGTGCAAAAATACTGCTCCTTCTACCTTGTTCTGCAAGAAAACCATACTCGTTTTCAAAATCCCACAGGAGATTCAAAGAAAGATTAGATAATTTAAGGAATCCGCAGATTATCCATGAGGTAATAATAACATCCCCACTTGGAATTGTTCCAAGAGAATTGGAATTAACGTACCCCGCATCTGCATATGACATCCCCGTGACTGGTTTTTGGGACGAAGACGAAAAAAAGATGATTCGAGAATTATTGAAAAGATATCTAGAGGATAACATATATGAAAAAGTTATTTTGCATCTTCCAAGAGTCGTCAGGGAGATTATAGAAGGAATTGTAAAAGAACCATTAGACACGGAGATTGAAAGTGGTCCAACCTCCCATAAATCACTAGAACGGCTATCAGATATCTTAAAGAAATCGACCGAATCATATGCGAAAATAAAATCCCCTATAAGGAAAAAAGAGGACATGAAATCACTTGCATCTTATCAATTTGGAAAGGAAATAGCCGATGAACTTCTAAAAGATTGTAGAATACAAGGAAAATATCCCTATCAAAAAATAATGCACAACAACACACAACTTGGAATGATAACAAAGGAGCGGGGATTAATTTCGCTGACTATAGATGGCGCAAAAATACTAGCTGAATCTGGAAAATACTGGGTAAAAATACATGATGATTTTACATTGAAGGGATCAGTGTTTGCCC
>JAUWOO010000103.1 GCA_030612095.1 Thermoplasmatota archaeon
GAGTTGCAATCATATAGCTTTCACTATCGAGGATATTTACCAGAGGAATGGATAGGATAATATGAAACCAGAAATAGATAAATCAAGTTATGTTGCAAAAACTGCAGTAATAATTGGAGATGTCATAATTGGTAAAAACTGCGGAATATTTCCAAATGCAGTAATACGTGGAGATCAAAATACCATAGAAATAGAGGACGGCTCCAATGTTCAAGATTGCTGTGTGATACATACCGACAAGGAGCATGAAGTAAAAATTGGGAAAAATGTTTCAATAGGACATGGAGCAATCGTGCATGGAGCAATCATTGAGGATGATTGTCTTATTGGGATGAATGTAACAATACTAAACGGAGCGAAACTTGGACAAGGGTCAGTCATTGGTGCCAACGCACTTGTTACAAATAATATGGATGTCCCTGAGAATAGTCTAGTATTGGGCGTACCTGGAAAGATCATCAAACATGATGAAAAATTCAGAGAAATGGCACGCTTGAATGCAGAAACCTATCAAAAACTCTCAAAAGAACACTTAGAGGGAAAACATCCAATATATAACTCTACAGAATGACCAATCACGGGAACTAACGTTTCTCTTTTAATTTTGAACGTGTATACTCAAGCAAGCCACCGGCATCTCGAATCGCCAATATTTCCTTTGGTAACTTTGGAAATGAAAATGTTTTACCACCGACCACTATTTTTCCATTGTCCACATCTAGATTAATATCATCGCCTTCAGAATAAGCCTCTACTGCATCTGGGCATTCAATTAAGATAAGTCCCTGGTTAATGGCTGACCGGTAGAATATCCGTGCAAAGCTTTCTGCCACCACTACCTTGATTCCCACGGCCTTTAATCCCACAACAGGCTGTTCACGTGAGCTTCCACATCCAAAGTTTTTTCCCGCAAAAATAATGTCTCCCTTGACAACATTTTTTGAAAACGATGGGTCCAAATCCTCAAGTAGATGAGGTTTGATTTCTTCTGCAGTGCTGCATGTATATGTATATTTTCCAGGGAATAACATGTCAGTGTTTATATTGTCCCCATATTTCCATACCTTCATTTTTTCATCTCCTCCCCTGGATCTGTCACTTTACCATGAATCGCTGAGACTGCAACTGTGGCAGGACTGGATAGATATATCTCTGCATCCTTACATCCCATACGTCCTTTGAAATTCCTATTAGCAGTGCTAAGACACCGTTCACCGGGTGCCAATACTCCTTGATGAGCGCCAAGACATGGCCCACAGCCGGGTGGAAGTAATATACCCCCTGATTTAACAAGAGTTTCAATTATACCCATTTTCAGCGCTTCTTCATAAATTTTCTTAGATGCAGGTAAAATAAGTAGTCTTACGTTTGGTTTTACTTCTTTCCCTTTTAAAATATCGGCAGCGATTTGTAAATCTGATAATCTGCCATTGGTACAGGTACCAATTAGGCATTGTTGAATTTCTAAACCCTCAATTTCACTTACGGGTTTGACATTGTCAACTGTATGAGGACATGCCACCATTGGAATAATTTCAGACAAATCATAATCCAACTCCTGCATGTAGGTTGCATCCTTATCTGGATAAACAGCAGCATATGCTCCGTCAGGTATCCCAATTGAATCTAGATACTCTTTTGTAGCTTTGTCTACAGGAAATGTCGCGTTTTTTGCACCCATTTCAACACCCATATTTGCTATTGTAAAACGATCATCGATAGAGAATTGTTCAACATCACCATGAAACTCTACAGAGCAATAATTTGCACCAGATGCAGAAATATCACCGATAATATGTAGAATCACATCCTTTGCAAACACACCTTGTTGCAGTTTTCCAGAAAGTGTCATTTTTATACTATTGGGTACCTTCAACCAAGTCTCACCTGTGAGCATCAACGAGGCAGCCTCGGTCCTATCAATACCAGATGAAAAAGCACCAATCGCACCATAAGAACAAGTGTGCGAATCGCTACCCAGCAGTAGTTTTCCAGGTAATGCAAACCCCTTCTCAACAACTACTTGATGGCATACGCCGACACCAACATCAAAGAAATTTTTTATATTGTGCGACTTGACAAAGCTCCTTATATTCTTGTGATTTGAAGCTGTTTTCTCAGATGCTGCTGGAATAACGTGATCAAGAACAATTATAGATAGGGATTTAGAACAGACCCCGTATTCTTCCAACTCATTTTTTATCTTCTGGATGATAGCAGCAGTATTATCATGGGTCAAAAGATGATCTGGATGCACTGTTACTATTTGACTAGGAATCACATTTTTATTTCCAGAATATGCCGCAAGTAATTTTTCTGCAAATGTCATAGCCATATTAACTATACCTCCAACAATTATTATCCTCCCATCAACAACACCATTAATAGGTGTTGCGGAGCGCAAAAATAGAAATTGGATTACATTCTTCAAATTTATGTAAAAAAGACGAAAAACAAGCAAAAATATAAGTTCTAGTACATACATATTATAGCTTGTAGGTGAGGGATGGAGATATGAAAAACAAAAAGTTTGTCAAAAGGAAAGATGCAGTTGCAGGTGTAATCGAAGCACTTCTACTTGTGGCTCTTGTCTCTATAATAATTTCAACGATACAGCTAGTTTACATACCCCAGATAATGGAACAACGAGAATCAGACCATATGGATGATGCGGAAAATCAGTTTTCATATTTAAAATCCGTAATAGATCTACAATCAATGGTAAAAGAAGATGTACCCATATCCTCTCCAATAACCTTGGGAAGCAGGGAGCTTCCTTATTTTGTAACGGCAAGAGCATTTGGTCAACTTGATATAATAGATATAGATAGGACAGATTCAAAAATAACGACATATCCATTGATGGGGTTTCTATACGATAGTAAAACAAATATTCCTTTAACATCGATCAAATATAAAGCTCATAATTCATATTTTATTGATCAGACATATGTACTCGAGGGTGGGTGCGTTATTGTCAAACAACCAGATGGAGAAACGGTAAAAATTGAGCCAGCCATTACTGTAGAAAATAAGACAAAGATTAACATAATTTATAATATGCCATTAATCACTGGCGTTCCTGGAAAAAATTCGACTAGCGGGTATAAAAACTGTTTTGTTCGTACTAACTACTCCTATAATAAACCATACATTCAGGACATCGATAATTCATCAGATGACCACCATGTATGGATATATACAGATTATCTAGACGCATGGAATGCATCACTCAATAAACTGTTAGAAGAAGAAGTGAAAAATGGATACGTTAACGTTACCATTACTCAAGATACTTGGGGAACAGATGTAGTCGAGATTGAACCCTGGGGTAAAACCATTCATCTAGAACTTACAATAACTTACATAGGTGCTCAGATTGGTCCTGGAACCGTAATCACTTAAGGATTAAAGCACGAATTCTTGTCTTTTCATTGGCAAAAACAATAAGAAAGATTTTTTATTGACTAGGGCATATAGTTAATACGAAATGGAGTACAGAATATACAAGCATGATTTGTGTTTTAGAAGAACCCTACAAGTAAATATGAGGTGAATATACATACAACACGAGAGAGCGGTTTAATCATGAATGAAAACGAAATTTTTTACACGAATGTGAATACAAATACAAAGAATGAAAATGTGCTTAAAACAGACATTAGTGGATTTGATGAGTTATTTGCGGAAAGAGGGATACCAAAAGGGAACTCTGTTTTAGTGGCTGGTGGACCTGGTACGGGTAAAAGTATACTTTGTCGACAGATATGCTATAACATCGTTTCTAAGGGTAAAAAATGTATGTACGTTAGCTTTGAAGAGGGCAAAGAACGCATTCAAAGAAGTATGGAGAAATTTGGGTGGAATGCAGCTAAATTCATCGAGGAGGGTAGTTTTCTGATTCAAAAGATCAACCCTCTTGATATTTTGAGAATGAAGTTTGGTTCACTAGGCGGCTCAGGTTCTGCCACCGAAGTTTCATACAAGATAAAACCGCTTGTCATACCTGGGGGTTTTCATCCCGAGGTTATTGTTGTTGACTCTTTGAGCGCCATTATTTCTGTATCTATCACTAAAGATAAGAATTATAGAGCCTATCTTCAACAATTGTTCGGTTTTTTTGAGGAGACTGGTGCTACTTCGTTTCTAATTACCGAAACGGATCCAATGCCGACGAGATTTAGTGATACGGGGATTGAGGAGTTTTTAGCTGACGGAATAGTCATTCTATATAACATCCAAAAAAAGGATATTCGTGAGAATGCCATTGAAGTTCTAAAGATGAGATATTGCAAACATGAAAAGAAAATAGTGTTGATGGAAATTGCAGAGAATGGGATAAAAGTGTATCCAGACAAGCGGGTCTCCATTACTCCTTAATGTTGCGCGATTATTTACAGGAATCTGAACGGCTCTGCATGTTGGTTGAGTCTTTTTGCACCGTATTTTAATATATTGTTTTCAATTTTTTTAACTTGAAATTTAGTAAGCCCTATCCGCTTCAGTATCAGATTGTCGTTCTCATCATATATTTTTATTGTTCCGTCATCTACACTGGAGATAGCTTTGATTATTTTGCCGTTTTGCAACCATATCCAGATATTAACGCTTTTCGTTGTCATGCCCACATCCGATACAATTTTTATGTGATATTACTTTTATTTTACAAACTATATAAATATTTCTATATGTTTTCAGAAAACTATATCAAGCATGTGTTATAACCCCCATATTTCAACAAGGAAAATCAAAATATATAGTTAGCAAATCCGACAAAAAGAACGGATAAAATAATATATTGGCAGTTGCATATCACATTGGGATTTGATGTCAGAGGAGATGTACTTTAAACAAAAGAATGCAGTAGATCGTGTAAGAACAGGTATTGATGGCCTAGATGGTATAATTGACGGAGGGTTGCCCGGAAAATCCATCACTCTAGTTTCTGGTCCACCTGGAAGCGGCAAAAGTATTTTTTGTTTCCAGTTTCTATATGAGGGAGTAAAAAAGGGGGAAAAATGCCTGTTTTTAACATTAGATAAGAAAGTCAACGGCCTTTTAATTCAAGCAAAAAAACTTGGTTTTGATTTTCAACCGGCAATGGAACAAAAACTTGCAAAATTCCTATTCTTGAACGTAAACAAAAAACTTGTCTACGAAAGCATGACCAATGAAATTCTATCTGGAGAATACGACCGGGTTGTATTAGATTCCATCACACCATTATCTGAAATGCCCATATATGCAAAGGACACGGAAAACAATTCTGATATTAGTATAATCAATTCTGAAGAAATTCCCACCAATACTAATCCACCAGTTAGAAGACTGCACTTGCGATTCATAATGGATGCTTTAGAAACGGCAGAAACAACTTCAATAGTGACGTCAGAATTACCCATGGGTTCTTCCCTTCTTTCCAGGGATGGCATCTCTGAGTTCTTAGCAGATGGAGTCATAATTCTCAATTTTGATTCTACCATGGACAGGAGAAAATTATCAGTGATGAAAATGAGGAACACAAAACACACACTTAAGCCACAGGATATCGAGATAGGAGAAGGCGGAATAAGATTCATTTAAAGAACCGACAGATATGTTGAAATATAGGCCCCCTAAAGAATTACGAGCACTTTTCATTGTTCATTATGCTCCTCTTTTGCTTATGATTATGATTGGGCCATTGACAGCCATATATGGAGTTTGGAAGCTACCAGTAGATATGTGGTTTAGTATTATTTTTGGCATAATTATTTTTTTACTAGGAACCTTTGTGTATTTTAAATGGGAAATATTCTGGCATAAAACATACCATGGGCAACTTGTAACAGACGGGATATTTAAATACATCCGGCATCCTCATTATACATCGCTCATCATTGTTGGTTTTGGTCTTGCATTTTTCTTTTATTCAATTGCAGCACTTTTAATTGCCGTTATTGCAGTGCCTATAATGATATGGAGTATTTTTGATGAAGAAAAACTTTTGATAAAACAATATGGCGAGGAATACAAACAGTTTATGAAAAAAACTCCATGGCGAATTATTCCTAAAATTTTTTGAATACTTACAGGAATAAACTCATTACTTCTGAATGTAAACCTTTGATAATCTTTCGCTTCTCACTAATATTCAGTTTTGAATCAAAAGCTTTTGTAATTCGAAGCACTTATTCATAAGGAATATTAAATACAAATTATCAGATACACCAAAAAAGGAGAATCAATTTTGAATCATCCGCTTCGAATCGCTGCAACTGCTATGATATTCACTTTACTGATAATTACTAGTGGATTAACTTTGTTGAAAGTTAATGCTAATA
>JAUWOO010000004.1 GCA_030612095.1 Thermoplasmatota archaeon
AAAACTATGGTTTACCCATTAAATGCAAAAAAAAGTTGCAAAATTGAACATTTTCAGAAACTTTTAAGTTTAAGCACGGAATTAAACAATTTAATGAAGAATGAGTTTGGAAGGATAATACTACCAATCGATGGATCTAAAATAGCGAAAAAAGCAGGAAAAAAAGCTCTCGTTCTTGCAAAAACTAGTGGTTTGAAAGTTGTAGCAATACACGTAATAGACACTCCTGGCTTGCCAGGCCTCTATGGATATCAAGATGCAATATCCTATGACGAAATGCACAAATTTCTCCGGAAGAATGGGCAGTTCTATCTCGATGAAATAGAAAAAATGGGGAAAAAGATGGGAGTTCAAGTTTCAAAAAAGCTCGTAGATGGCCACCCAGCCGAGGAGATTATAAAAGAAGCAAAAAAGAACGACCTGATTGTAATTGGGAGTAAAGGATCGACTGCTCTTGAAAGGATATTCTTAGGCAGTGTTACTGAGAATGTCGCACATCATGCTTCTTGCCCTGTTATGATTGTAAGATAGAACAATAGCAAAATACCCCCACACAAATCACGAAAGAACGTCATTTAACAATTGAAAATATGATAAATGATAAGATATAGATGTAAGAAATGCAGGACTCTTTTCTTTGGCGAAAAAGAAAAAAGAATAAAATGCCCTAATTGTAACAGTAGAAACATAGAAACTATAGACTTGTGGACGTGAATTAAAATAGGAAAAATGACTGAAAAAAATGTAATAACTGCAATCATCCTAGCAATAATCTTGTCGGTCTCAGGTTTTTTAGGTTATATTTATTATGCTGATGTTGCAGCCATGAGCAGCATTGAAGTAACCATAAATGATGTATATATTACAGATGTAAAATTCACATCTTTTAAATTGAAACTAGATGCAAATATATACAATCCAACTGACCAAGATATCTCTGGACTTTCATCCGCGTTTGACATATATATTGAGGATAACTATGTTGGAGAAGGCGGTTTTTCCAATGTATTTATACCTGCACACACTCAAAGTGAGAAAGACGTATCAATAACCATATATTATAGTGGTTTAGCAGATGCAGCCGTAGACGTGATTAAAAACGTTATAACGGAAGGCAACTTCGATCTAATTATTAGTGGGAACATAAACGGAAATGTCCTATTTGGCCTCATTACATTCTCACAAGAATTTGAAACAACGCACACTTATTCTTAAACCTTAACAATCTATGGAAAACTAGTGCAACCAAAGTATCAAACACAATAGTTATTTTTTTGATAATAACATATTTTAACAGTTTCTGAATTATATCCAAAATGGGGAACGACGAAGGTATCAAAAATATTGTTTGTTGAACCACCAAAAGATTACTGGTTTGTAGCCTGCAAAACCCATAATGTCAGGTTATAATAAATTTTCCCAATCTAAAAAACATTTGATCCTTGTTTTTCATAGACGCAGAGAATAAAAAAACGGGCGCAATTTTCTTTTAATATGCGAGATCCATTCAAACTGTTTCTTCAACCATAGGTAGAATTTGCTCATCTTTAAAACCACGTTGTTGCATTGCACCACTTGGACACGTAGCCACACAAACTCCACAACCCTGACACAACCCCTCATTAACCCTTGCACGCACCACAGTCTTTCCATTGATTTTTTCTTCTACCGAATCAATTGCATTGTATGGGCAAACAGAGATGCATAGTTTGCACCCACTACACATATCTTCATCAACTACTGCAATGTTGGGCTCTGCCGCAAGTTTCGGTTGCGCAAGAATAGTCGCTGCACGAGCTGCTGCTGCCTGCGCCTGATAAATAGATTCTCCTATAAACTTAGGCATATGACAGTTTCCTGCAACAAACACTCCGCGAGTGGAAAAATCAACTGGCCGCAACTTCACATGTGCCTCCAAAAAAAACCCATCATCATTCACCGGTACCTTTAACATCTGTGCAATCACTGAATTATCAAGATTGGGCTGCAAACCGGTAGAAAGCACCAACGTATCAACAGGTATCCTCAACTCCCGTTGGAGCATGGGCTCAAACATCTTAACCACCAATCCATCATCATTAGCACTAACTATTGGTTTCTTCTCTGCATCATACTGCAGAAACATCACGCCCTTTTCACGAGCAGTTTTGTAGAACTTCTCCTTAAACCCATATGTCATTAAATCACGATACAACACAAAAACCTCAGCCCGCGGGTTCAGTTCCTTAATTCTGATTGCATTTTTCACTGCCTGCATACAACAAATTCGACTGCAATATGGTCGCTGTTCATCTCTGGATTCAACACACTGGATCATCACAAAGGTCTCGCCATCGTGGATATCCTCAGGCAAGCATTCACTCAGTTTTTTCTCCAATTCTGACTGTGTAAACACCTGCGGGTTTTTGCCATAAAGATACGAATTTGGCTTATATTCATCGGCGCCAACCGTGACAACGATTATACCATGATTAAAATTTGCTGTTCCTTTTGGGGTTTTAATCTCAGACTCATAGCTTCCCACATAACCATTCAAACTCACCAGCGATGAACCAGTATACACTTTGATAATATCATGCTTCTGAACCTTTTCCACAGTCTCCTTGAGCAACTGGTCAATTTCGATACCTTCCACTGTATAATACACTTTATTTAAGTAACCGCCAAGCACTTGTTCTTTTTCAACTAATGCTGTTTCATAACCTTGATCTGCAAGTGACAAAGCAGCAGTCATACCGGCAATTCCGCCACCTATGACCAGCGCCTTTTGTGTAACTGGTATCTCTGCTTCCTGGATCGGCTGCAGAAAACGGATTTTTGCCACTGTCATCGCAACCAATTGCTTTGCCTTATCTGTGGCCTCCTTTGGTTTATCCATATGAACCCACGAACACTGCTCACGAATATTCGTCATCTCAAGCAGATATGGATTCAAACCTGCATCGCGAAGACTCTTCTGAAACAGCGGCTCATGCGTCCGCGGCGTACACGCCGCCACTAAAATTCTATTCAAATTATGTTTCTTGATTGCATTAACTATCTTTTTCTGCGTATCCTCAGAACACGTATACAAATTCGCTTCAGCATATGCCACGTCATCGAGAGACTTGGCAAACTTAACAACTGCAGGAACGTCAACATATCCGCCTATATTGATGCCGCAATGACAGACAAAAACACCAACCCGTGGCTTCTCACCAGAAACATCACGTTCCGCTGGATACTGTTTCTCCTTTACAAGGGTACCACGGACATCTTTCAACAGCGCAGCAGCATTCGCTGCAGCAGCAGATGCTTGCATCACAGACTCAGGAATCGCCTGCGGTTCCAGAAATGAACCGGCAACAAAGATCCCTGGCTTTAATACCACGGGGTCATCTGGATTGGTATATACAAAACCAAACTCATTTGTCTCAAAACCCAACCGTCCGATCAATTCATTACGCTGCTCCTCGGCAATACAAAGACCAACAGACAACACAACAAGGTTAAACGTCTCCTCTTTCAGCTCACCAGAATCATCCTCATATCTGATAACAAGATCCTTTGTCTTCTGGTTCTCTACAATCTCGGAGATCCTTGATCTGACATACCGTAACCCGTGCTCTCTTTTTGCCCGATCAATATATTTATCAAAATCCTTGCCAAACGAACGAATATCGATATAGAACACTGTGGGCTCGATATCTGCATCATGCTCCTTTGCAATTACTGCTTCTTTTGCCGTATACATACAACACATTGACGAGCAATACTCATGTTCTACAGATTTATCTCGAGATCCCACACAGTGAACCCACGCGATTTTCTTTGGGGTCTTCTTATCACTCGGACGTAGAATCTTGCCCTCAAAAGGTCCAGATGCAGAAAGCACCCGTTCAAACTCCACACTCGTCATTACATTCTGATATTTTTTATACCCGAACTCTGGTTTAATAACTGGGTTAAACGGTTGGGAACCGGTTGCAACAATCACTGCGCCAACATTCAACTTAAGGTTCTCTGGTTTCTCGTCATGGTTAATTGCTCCAACCTCACACACATCTGTACATTTCATACAATTGACGCAGCCACGATGCTTTCCATCACCTTCTTTATCAATCACATATGCATTTGGAATTGCCTGCGGATATAGTTTATAGATTGCTTTACGATCGGATAAACCATGCTCAAACAAATTCGGTAGTTTAATCGGACACACTTCTTCACATGAACCACAGGACGTACACTTCTCCATATCAACATATCTGGGTTTCTTCAGCGCTTTAACAATAAAATTCCCAGGCTTCCCTTCAATCTTCTGCACCTCAGTATTTGTAAATAGCTCGATATTTACATGACGTGCACAATCAACTAACTTTGGAGATAAAATACACATCGAACAATCATTCGTAGGGAATGTCTTATCAAGCTGAGCCATCACTCCACCAATCGCGGATGATTTCTCCAGCAAATACACCTTGAATCCCATATCTGCAAGATCAAGTGCAGCTTGTATGCCTGTGATGCCACCACCGACAACGGCAACTGCCCCAATCTTATCTGATTTTTTAGCCATATTAATCTCTACGGTTTACTATATCCTTCTCTTTCTGCGATATTTTTAATTGCATTCATAAGCTTTGGAATTTCGACACCTTGGGGACACTGAGTAATACATCGATGATGAGTTGAGCAAATTTCAACAAATCTATTAGAAAACACTGTATCTTTCATCCCCAGCAACACATTCTTGATAACCTTACGAGGTGAATACAATGGGTCAAGCTCCCGTTCTGGACACCCCGCAGTACATGTTCCGCATGAAAAACACTCATACAAGTCCTTGCCAGACTCATCTTCAACAATCTTATATTTAAAATTCAAATCAAGATATTTCTTTGTCTTCTCCCCTGTTACATCTTCTTTTTGTTCTTCAAGGATTCGCGCATTTCGCACTGCATTCATAACTTCTTTAATATCAACTCCCTGCGGACATTTTTCCAGGCATCTATAATGCGCACTGCAAATCCATATAAATTCACTAGATAACACCTCATCTTTGAGACCCAAGAGTGCTTTTCTGATAATTACTTGAGGATTCCACTCTTCTTTAACATCCATCTCAGGACATCGAGCGGTGCAAGATCCGCATGCAAAACATTTCAAAATACCTTCTCCACCATCTTCCTTAGCAATTTGGAATTTGAAATTTGGATCAACCTTACGGGAATCAATCACATCCATACTACTTTTCTCCTACCTCCAAGTATTCATCTTCCCGATAGACAATCATCGGGATCTTTTCTTCCGGATCTTTTCCAGGATGGTAATCAAACTCTTTCTGTGCATTCTCTGCAGCAGGAATAAATACATCCATAAGTGGGATATTGCTTGGACAACCCTGTTCACAAAGACCACATTCAACACAGGATAATATCATGTGATTCATCTTTCCCAAATGGAAAAGAAGTGAATCATTAGGCATCTTGAATAATCCCTTTCTATCGGCTTTCCTCAAAAATTTATACGCCTCAGCATCAAACACTGACGAATCATACAGACATTCTTTGCAATAGCAAATAGGACATACCGTCATGCAGTTGTGACAGTTTATACATTTGTCAAAAAATTCAGAAAGCGCTGCAATTCCATTGATCGATCTTTTCTCTTTGACAAATTCCGTGCGCTTTTTTGTTTTTTCTTCCCGAATGGTTTTGATTGATTTTTCACGTTCTTTTACACTTTTTGTATCGTCTAACTTCAAGTCCTCAATGACTTTTTCTCCGGCCTTAGTTGCTACATCAATGAGTACTTCTTTATCGAGATCCACCCCATATACTCCAATAGTGATATCAGCATTTGTTGGGATGGGGTCTTTACACACACAACAGGCCGATCGCAAATACTTATCGGAAGAATTACCTTTTTCTTTGAAAGCCTCAAGAATAAATTCAGTTGGAGTCTTTCCTTCGCTAAAATTGACAAATGAATCAATTGAAAATGTGCCAAGACAGTCAACGCCGATTATGATGATATTTTCTAGATTTGCCTGATTCAATTTCACAAGTTCAACTAGAGCCCTTATTTGACAGGAACGTAAAACAACACCAATGGGTTCTTTTGTCGCTTGAAATTTTGTCATTTTTGAAATTATTCTTGCTGTCGATGCTGGAAGCAGTGGAGCAAATACATCAGCGTTGAGTTGATTGGAATCTGAGATCAGAACTGGAAATACCATCTTTTTTGAAGGAACTGCTTGAGGGACTAGCAAGGAGTGAACCTTTCCAGAGTTCAATAATTCCTTGAGAAATTCATTAATAGTTTTCGTCACATCACCGTTTTTTACTTTCAATATTTTTGGTTCCATATTTTCCCCCTCAAATATTCCACTGTTTTGCAATGGGATTTGGTCCCAACTTTCTAATTTCTTCGGTCATTTCTCTCATCGTCTCTGCAAACTTTTGTCCTTCTGATGCAGAAATCCATCGAACCCATACTCGTTCTTTTTCAATGCCAAATGTGTTCAAAATGTCTTTAAGGAGGACTATCCGTCTTCGAGCTTTATAATTTCCATCAATGTAGTGACAGTCTCCCGGGTGACATCCTCCAATAAATACGCCGTCTGCCCCTTCAAGCAATGCACGTAATATATACATAGAATCAACTGATCCTGAACACATCACACGAATAATCCTAACATTAGGGGGATATTGAATCCTACTTGTCCCTGCAAGATCTGCTCCCGCATAACTACACCAATTGCAAAGAAACCCTACAATTTTTGGTTCAAATTCTTCTGTTTTAGGCTCTTTTTCTTTTTCTATCATCTTTTACCTCCAAACAAGCATCAATCATCGACAAAACCTGTCGTTTCGTAAACGTATTTTGCTGAGATACACCACTTGGACACGCTGCTGAACAAGCACCACACCCTTGGCATAATATTTCATTAACAACAGCAATTTTTTTGTCTTCATCATATGTAATTGCACCATACGGACAAACTTCGATGCACAACTGGCATCCTGCACAATTACGTCCAGTAATGTAAGCAATGTCTCCTTTCGTTTCAAGGAATTCTTTAGAAAGGATAGTTGACGCTCGTGCCCCAACAGCTTTTGCCTGCAAAATCGATTCTTCAATAAACCTTGGTGAATGGGCAAGTCCACAAAGAAATATACCATCTGCTGAAAAATCAATGGGACGAAGCTTTACGTGGGCCTCGCTATAAAATTTATCTTCATTTAACGGGACTTTCAATTGCTGAGACAATGCCAAATTGTCCTGAGGAACGATTCCTGTACTCAATACTAGTTTATCAGGATGAAGTTCAAGTTTTCTCCTAAGGACTCTCTCGGTCGTTTTTACTAATATTTTGTTTTTATCAAGCGAAACCTCAGGTTCATCGTCTTCATCATATCTGATGAACAAGATGCCCATCTCTCGTGCTTTTCGATAAAGCAAATCCTCTCTAAACCCATATGTTCTAATATCTCTATAAAGAATATACACAGCCGCATCTGGATTTATTTTTTTGAATTCCAGTGCGTTTTTAATTGCCTCAGAGCAACATATTCTGCTACAATAAGGGTGATCATCATTTCGTGATCCAACACATTGAATCATGACAAGTTCATTGACTTTCTTTAGACTGGGTTTTTTCTCAAAAAGATCCTTTTCAAATTCAGTTTGAGTAACTATATTGCTGCTTTTTTCGTATTCATATTCAACTGGTTTGTATGGTAATGCCCCAGTTGCGACAACAATTACACCATGTTCAATTTCTGTTGGATTTTTGTTGTCCTTTGTCTGCAGTATCGTCTTGAAACTACCAACATAACCCGAAACAGTGCCGACTGTCGTACCGGTAAATACCTGAATATCTGGATGATTGCCAATCCTTTCAACTGTTTCTTTTAAAAGCACCTGTGGTTTTTCATCCCTAACTCCCAAGTAAATATCTCTTAAATGTCCACCAAGTTCTGATTCCTTTTCAACAAGAGCTACCTTATAACCTTGATCGGCAATGGAAATTGCAGCATTCATTCCTGCAATGCCCCCACCGATTACAAGGGCACTATGATTGACTGGAATTCGCAGATGATGAACAGAATAAAGATCAGATGACTTTGCGACAGCCATTCGGACAGAGTCCATTGCTTTTTCTGTTGCTTTTCCAGGATCGCTTTTATGAACCCATGAATTCTGATCACGGATGTTCGCCATTTCAAAGAGATGTGGGTTAAGACCGGCCTCACGCAGAGTATCTTGGAAAAGTGGCCCGTGTGTTCGTGGAGTGCAGGAGGCAATAACCACACGATTCAGGTCAAACTCATGTATTTTCTCTTTGATTTTCTCTTGTGAATCTTGCGAGCATGTGAAGGTGCTGTCATCCGCGTGAACAACATATGGAAGTGTTTTTGCATACTCGACAACTTCTTTTACATCAACAACGCCAGCAATGTTGATCCCGCAATGGCAGACAAAAACACCAATGTGCGGTAATTCATTAGCAACGTTTTTCTCTTCAGGATAGGTTTTTTCTGTAATTTCTGTTCCACGTGCAATCGATAGAACTGATGCTGCCTCTGATGCAGCAGCAGATGCCTGCGTTACGCTTTCTGGAATATCCTTTGGTTCTGTCGTGGAACCAGATGCAAAGATTCCTTCATGAGATGTAATAGTTGGAGAGTAAGGATCTGTTTCAATAAATCCATATTCATTCAAATTTACTTCAAGGACATTGCTAAGATCCCCCAGTGCTTTGCAGGGTTGCAAACCAACAGAGAGCACCACCATATCATATGTTTCCTTTTTGATATCTCCGGCTTCGTCAATATAGCGAATGATAAGGTTCTTTGTTTCTCTGTCTTGTTCAACGCGAGGAATTCGACAACGTCTGTAGACGACACCATATTCGCCTTTTGCCCGTTCGAAATATTTATCAAAGTCCTTACCAAATGAACGCATGTCCATAAAATAGATGTGGGATTCAAGACCAAGTTCGTGTTCCTTTGCAATCACCGCTTCTTTTGTTGCATACATACAACAAACTGATGAGCAATATTTCCTATCGCAACTCTCATCACGAGAACCAACACATTGTAACCAAGCAATTTTCTTTGGGGTCTTTCCATCTGAAATTCTTTTGATATGTCCTTTATATGGTCCCGATGCTGAAAGCATTCGTTCAAATTCTATGCTTGTAAGAACATTTGGATAAACCTGATATCCTAAGCTATCACCTTTTGGTGGCGTATATTCATCAAAGCCAGGAGAAATGATAACTGAACCCACATCAATCGTTTCTTTTGTCGCAGTCATATTATGATCGATGGCATTAAGACCGCAGAAAAGTACACATTGTTCACATTCGCAACATCCTTCACAATTGAGGCAACGTTTTGCTTCACGAACTGCTTGCTCCTGAGTAAATCCTTGATTGACTTCTACAAACGACTGTATACGCTTTTTTGCCGGAAGACATGATGACATTTCTCGTTTCAATGGAAAACGTGGTGCTTCATCTGGAATTTTTGCCGCTTTGCAATCTTTTTGCTCTCTTCCTTTGATTAAGTCTTCCCCATTGAGGTATCTATCAATAGATATTGCTGCTTCATGACCTGCGGCTATTGCATCAACCGCAGATGCAGGTCCAGTAACAGCATCTCCACCAGCAAAAACATCTTTTTCTGATGTTTGCAGAGAAAATGAGTTGACATCAACAACATCATTTTTTGAAATTTTAATCTTATTTTTTTCCAGACATTTCGTTTCTGTTCGCTGCCCTATTGCAAAAATTACATAATCGCTGTCAATGTTGAATTCAGATCCTTTAATAGGAATAGGTCGCCTTCTGCCAGATTCATCTGGTTCTCCTAATTCCATATTTATACATTGTAAACAGGAGCTACTACCTTTCTTATATAATTTAACTGGAGAGGTCAAAAAGTTAAATGCAATTCCTTCTTCTTGTGCTTGATCAATCTCATCTTGGTGAGCTGGCATCTCTTTTGGAGAACGTCTGTAAACAACAGTAACATTTCCTCCGAGTCTCTTTGCTGTACGAGCAGAATCCATCGCAACATTTCCACCACCAATAACGAGAACATTTTTTCCCTTAAAATAGTCATTTGGAAGTTTTCCACTATTAAGTTGGTTAAGATACTCGACGCCATCGAGCATACATGATTCTGTACCGGAGGAACAATCTATTTTCATGGATCGGCTTTTATGAGTGCCAATAGCCACAAATGTTGCTTTGAATCCCTGTTTCCTTAAATCCGATAGATTAAAATCTTTGCCAAATTTCTGTTTATTTTTAATCTCAATGTTTCCTTCGTCGCACAATAGTTTAATCTCTTTTTCTAAGTATTTTTTTGGCAATCGATATTCGGGAACACCATAGTAGAGCATTCCTCCATTGTGTTTTTCTGCTTCAAAAATTGTTGGTTTGTATCCCCTTTTTGCAAGATCTGATGCTGCAGTAAGTCCAGCTGGACCTGCGCCAATAATAGCAACTTTCTGGTTTTTCCCTCGTTTATTTTCTGTTTTAAGGTTTTCTTTTTCCTTGAGTTTTTCATCCCGAAGTTTGTGATATTCTTCAAGGATTGTCGGGTTGTCATAGATGTAATCAGCAATAAATCGTCTTATTCTGCAAATTGAAACGGGCTCATCAACATCTTTTCTATTACAGTCAGTTTCACATGGGTGATAACAAATTCTACCCATTGATCCAGGTAACAGGATGGTTTCTTTGATGAGATCATACGCCTCTGCAAATTTCTCTTGAGATGCAAGAGCTATAAATCCTTGTACATTAAGACCTGCTGGGCAGGCAATTTTACAGGGGGACATCCCCTCTTCTTTGGCAATGGCAAAGACGTTGGGAATCGCCTGTGGAAATGGTTGATAAATTGCTTTTTGAAGTGCTAGTCCTTCGTCAAAATCTGAAACCATATTGACGGGGCAATGCTCAACACAATCACCACATCCGTTACATCTGTCTAAATCCACATATCGAGGGTGCTTTGTAACGGTGACACGGAAATTACCAACTGCTCCTTCTATTACAGTAACCTCGGCATTGGTAATAATTTCAATGTTTTCATGTCTTCCTGTGTAGACAAGTTTTGGAGCTAGAATACACATGGCACAATCATTCGTAGGAAAGGTCTTATCTAGCTGAGTCATCGTTCCGCCAATACTAGGGGCACGGTCGACGAGATATACTTTAAATCCCGCATCAGCAAGATCAAGTGCTGATTGAATGCCAGAAATTCCACCACCGATGACAAGGACTGATCCATGTTTTTTAGCATCAGTGACCAAAGTATTCTTCTCGTTAGTCATAATTTTTATCTCATATAATGTCGTCAACCATATTGAGCAGCTGTTTTTTTGTAAAATTCCTATGGATAGATGCATTACTTGGACAGGCAGCAATACATGCACCACATCCTGTACACAACGCATCATTTACTTCAGCGATTTTTGTCTTTTCATTAAGTATTCGTGCTTCGTATGGACAGATTTCTACACAGATGCCACATCCTGTGCACACTTCTTCATCAACTACGGCAATTAATGGATCGATCTCTAACTCTTCTTTGGAAAGAATAGTTGCTGCCCGTGATGCCGCACCACTCGCTTGAGAAACGGTATCTTGAATATCTTTTGGTCCTTGACAGCATCCTGCAATAAAGATACCATTCACAAATGTATCCATCGGCCGCAACTTCGGATGCGCCTCCAAAAAGAACCCATCACCACTCAACGTCAAGTGAAGCAACCGAGCAAAATCTCCTGCATCTGCTCGAGGTACAAGTGCAGGAACGAGCACTACCATATCGGTTTTTATCTCAAATAACTTATTAGTCGTCGTATCAAAAACATCAATTTTCTGATGATCACCCATGTTGCAAACTTCAGACGGGCGTCCACGGAACATATTGGTTTTTAATCCGCGCACATTCCGGTAGAATTCCTCATATCCTTTTCCATACGAACGAATATCGGTATAGCACACATTAATCTCAACATCATCACCGAGTTTTTCACGCAATAGATATACGTGCTTGAGCGCACTCATACATCCAATCCGACAGCACCATGTACACTGGGTTTCATCACGAGAACCAATGCATAGAATAAACGTCACACTCTTTGGTTCCTGCTGATCAGACAGACGCAGAATCTCGCCTTTGGTGGGACCAGATGAACTGATCAATCGCTCCAGTTCAAGAGTAGTAATCACATCAGGGGAATTTGCATAACCGTATTCATACAAACTTTCAGGGTTCAATAAATCATAGCCGGTTGCCACCACAATTGCACCGACTTTCAAATCAACGATTTCTTCTTTTTGATCAAAATCGATGGCTTTTTGAGCACATGCCTCTCGGCAAGCGGGTTTGTCACCACATTTTCCACGGGTAATAAACAGACAATGCTCTGCATCAATTGTATACTTCAAAGGCACTGCCTGTGGAAATGGCATATAAGCCGCACCACGTTTGCCCATGCCCATATCAAATTCACTGGCGATCCGGTCCTTCAATCGACAGGCTGTTGCACAATCTCCACAACCCGTACATTTATCGATATCAACATATCGTGGTTTTTTTCGCACTTTAACCGTATAATTGCCAATGCTTCCCTCGATATCTGCAACCTCGGCATATGTGAAAAGCTCAATGTTTTGATGATTGGCAACTTCCATCATCTTCGGCGTCAAAATACAGGATGAACAATCAAGCGTTGGAAACGTCTTATCTAGCTGTGACATCCGCCCACCGATACTCGGTTCACGTTCAACTAGATACACCTTAAACCCATCATTTGCCAGATCAAGTGATGCTTGAATACCAGCAATACCACCGCCAATTACCAGTGCATTGGGAGTTACCTTAAGCGTCGACGTTTGTAACGGTTCTAATAACTTTGCCTTTGCCACACCACTTCGCACCAAAAACTTTGCTTTTTCTGTTGCCTTCTTACGATCACTGTGTATCCATGAACACTGCTCACGGATATTTACTATCTCCAACTGATACGGATTCACGCCACCGTCATTCACTACCTCTCGAAACGTATGTTCATGCATCCGGGGAGAACATGCAGCAACTACCACACCATCAAGCTTATGTTCCTTTATAGAGCCTTTAATCAGAGTTGCGCCAACATCAGAGCACATATATTTGTACTGCTTGGCAACAACCACACCATCAAGTGTGCTGGCATATGTTGTTAGGGCGTCAACATCCACGTTCTGTGCAATGTTGACTCCGCAATGACAGACAAAAACACCAATTCGACGCATATATGATTCACCCAACATTATCCTATCTGAATCTTATCAACAGGACTAAGATTGAACTCAAGCCCCAGTTTTTCTTTTTTCACACCAAATGCAAGTCCAAGCAACTGCGTCAAATAAAATACAGGAAGATCAAGTTTTGCTGCAACGGTTTCACCAGCTTTGGTCTGCCGGGCATCAAACATTTTATGACACCATGGGCACACATCTACAAGACCATCAAAGCCGTGTTCATGAACAGCTTTGAGTTTCTGCCCCGCTTTTGCGAGTGCAGATTCATCAAGGTTAATTTGCAAAAGTCCACCACAACAATCCAATTTTTCAGGATATTCGGCTGTTTCAGCCCCCAGCGCTGAAAGAATAGCCTCCATTTTCATTGGATGTTCGGAATCTACAGGACGGCCAATCTCTTTTGGACGAATAGCGTGACAGCCATAATGGGTTGCCAGTTTTATGTCTTTGAGAGGTTTCTTCACATGTTTTGCAATTTCTTCAATGCCAATACGATCATGTAATAAATCAACGGTGTGGACAATCTCACCAGTACCATTGTAAGTTAAATCCTCAGCAGCAAGCATACCATTAATTCTCCCTTTCATCTCAGGATTGCTCCCAAGCACATACCTGCATTCACTCAGTGCCAGATGACATATGGCACATGGTGCAAACATGTCAAGTTTATTTTTTTCTGCAAGTGCAAGATTACGTGCGGAGAGATAAAGCATCATTAATTGATTCACACTCTTTAGAGGTTCACCACAACAGGAAAAACCATCGATGTCCACCAGTTCGATGTCCAACAGTGGCAAGGTCTCCCGAATAGATATCTCATAGGCATACTGTTCGGTTGACATAATGCAACCAGGGTAAAGTGCAAATTTCCTTTTCATGATGACCTCTATAATTTCTCAACGGCTATTTTCATCAATCCTGCTTGAAACTTTGCAGGATCACTAGGTTTTGAAAGAGCAGGGAGATCCAAGTCCCCTCGCTTCTTTGTCTTTGTATCTCGCATAGTAACTTCCTGTATATCTTGGATGAGCCCCATTGAAAGAACGGATTGTAAGATTGTAGAGTATTTTCCAGGAATTTGCTTTCCACTAGCCACGGCCATATTTTTTAATGCAAACAAAATTTCAACTGGTGCAATTTTCTGTGGACATCGCTCCCTGCATTTAAAACAACTCATACAAGTCCAGATAATATCAGAATTAACCATTTCGTCAATCAGGCCTCTTTTAAGAAGAGCAACAATTTTATGCGGTTCCAACTCCAAAAGTTTATGGGCCTCACAACCAGAAGTACATTTGGCACACTGATAACAATAATCTGAAACATCTTCTTGAAGTCGAGATAGTCGGTCGTTAATTTCCTTCCTCAGTTCAGCCTGAGATTCCCCCATAGAAGTTAGATCTACTATACTCATCAGAAACCACTCACAGATTAACAGACGTTGGTCATATATTTTTGGAACCTACTGATAGTTTTGCAATTTTCTTATCTAATATCCCTATTTAAAATCTACTGAATTTAACATTCGATTATCACTAGAATAAGGTAGGAGACGAAAATATTCAAATATTTATTTTTTTACCTTATTAATATATATTGTTCCATTGTTAAAAACAACCCATCGAAGTTTATCGCCGTCTTTAAGCTTGAGAATTTCGATAACCCCTGAAGGGACAGCCATCCTTCGTCTTGAACCTCTAATTGTTAACACCATTCGAAGATAAGATATAAAGTAAAGGATTGTATGTAGAAGTTCATGATCGGAATCGTTTATCATGAAGATTACAACAAATACGATCTTGGTGTAGACCATCCATTAGTGGGAAATAAACCTGGCAAAACCATGGAATTTTTTGAAGAAAAAGGCATAATGAAGGATGTTGAATTATTTACACCAAATAAAGCAACAGAAAAAGATCTTTTGCGAGCACATAGTGAAAGCTATGTAAGAAGAATAAAGGAACTGAGCCGTACTGGTGGTATGCTCTCCCCAGATACACCTGCACCTGTTGGCATCTACAATCATGCAAGTCTCGCAACAGGAGGTTCAATACTTGCAGGTGAAAAGTTATTTGAGGGTTTTAATTGCATGGTTAATCCACTTGCCGGTTTTCATCATGCTTGCAGAAGCGCTTCATCAGGTTTCTGCTTCTTTAATGACATCGCTGTTGCCATTGAATACCTACGTGAGAAACATAAACTAAAGCGTTTTTTAATAGTTGACTTAGATGTACATCACGGCAATGGTACACAAGAAATTTATTACGATGATCCAACAGTTCTTAACATCTCGTTTCATCAAGATGGGAGAACGTTATACCCTGGAACTGGAAGTCTAGAAAAAATCGGACGAGATAAAGGAGAGGGATTCACAGTTAACCTGCCTTTACCCCCTGGAACTGGAAGTGCAAGTTATCTAAAGGCATTTGATGAAATCGTCCCGCCAATTACCAAACAATTCAAACCAGAGATCATTATCTACCAATCCGGTGTAGATACACATCACTCTGATCCATTGGCAGATCTAAATTTAACATATCAGATTTACTATCATCTAGCTAAAAGGACAAGAGGATTATCCGCTGATACTTGTGACAAACTACTTGTTCTTTTTGGCGGCGGATACAACAGTTCAGCAAGTGTCACATCATATTACAATATCATGTGCGGCCTTCTCGATAAGGACGAATATTTAAAAGAGATTGATAATACGTCTCATCAAAAATTTGAAAGGGTGAAAAATCTAGTTTTTGATCTTAAAAAAGTGCTTAAACTTCATTGGGAAATATAAAGACATACTCTCATCCACGATGTCAGTGTCAATAAGCTTATTAATATAATGTAGTTATGGGGGCACCATCCTGCTTTACATGGGGAAAATAAATATGGGCATCGAAAATCTTGACAAAGTTTTTAAACCGAAAAGTATCGCGGTTATTGGAGCAAGTGATAAGGTTGGTTCAGCAGGGTATAGAATTTTTAGAAACCTCATTGGTTCGGGGTATGATGGCATAGTTTTTCCGGTTAATCCAAAAAAGGAAAGTATCCAGGGAGTACAAGCATACGCTTCTGTTGATGATATTCCAAAGGTCGTAGATCTTGCCATTATCGCAACGCCGGCAAAGGTAGTTATTGATGTTGTCGAGCGGTGTGGAAAAAGGGGCATCAAAGGAATTTTAATTGTTTCAGCAGGATTTAAAGAAATAGGGGAAGAGGGAAGACTTTTAGAAAAAAAACTACTGAAAATTAAAGATAAATATGGTTTGAGAATCGTAGGGCCCAACTGTGTTGGTTTTATCCTCCCATACTTAAATCTCAACGCTACTTTTGCTGGTTCGGCACCTGAAAAGGGCAACATAGCGCTTTTTTCTCAAAGTGGAGCAATATGTGGTGCAATATTGGACTGGGCAGCTGCAGCAAAAGTAGGATTCAGCTCTTTTATATCAGTTGGATCAATGCTCGATGTCGATTTTGGAGATCTTATCGATTATTTTGGCATGGATATGCATACCCGCAGCATTGTTCTCTATGTAGAATCTATTACCAATGCACGGAAGTTTATGAGTGCGTGCCGAAGTTTCGCTCGGGCAAAGCCCATTATCGTAATTAAATCAGGAAGATTTAAAGAAGGGGCAAAAGCCGCGTCATCACACACTGGTGCAATGGCAGGCGAAGATTACATCTATGATGCAGCATTCAAAAGGGCGGGGGCAATAAGAGTAAAAGAGATCAGTGATTTATTTAACTGTTCGTCAATTCTTGCAAAACAACCAAGACCAACAGGACCAAATCTTGCAATTATCACAAATGCTGGTGGACCCGGTGTACTAGCTACGGATTCTATAGTCGAAAAAGGATGTAAATTAGCCAAACTCTCCGATGAAACCATGAAACAACTGAATGAATTCTTACCAGTTCACTGGAGTAAAGCAAACCCCATTGACATCATCGGAGATGGAGATGAAGAACGGTATCAAAAAGCAATTGAAGTATGTCTTAAGGACAAGAACATCGATGGATTGTTGATCATATGTGTTCCTCAGGTCATGGCCAATCCAAAAAAACTTGCTGATAGGATTATTGACCTGTCTAAAAAATCCACTAAACCAATCCTAGTTTCTTTTCCGGGGGAAGAAAGCGTTCTTTACGCCAGGCGAATTCTCAATAGAAACGGTGTTCCTGCATATTCCACACCAGAGGAAGCAGTAGAAGCTTATGCATATCTCTACAATTATGCAAGAAACCTTGAAATCCACTATGAAACGCCAGAAGAGCTTGATATAAGACCTTCACCAACCAATCAAGAGAAACTCAAAAACATACTCAACAATGCGTTAATTGAAGGGAGGACACTGCTTAACGAGGATGAAGCTAAGGAGTTCATTGAGATGTATGGAATTAAATCGACGAAACCAATTGTTACAGGATCCGAAGTAAAAGCAGTACAGACCGCTAAAAAAATTGGCTATCCTGTAGTGATGAAAATCCATTCCCCTCAGATAACACACAAAAGCGATGTTGGTGGTGTTGCCCTTGATTTGCAATGTGAAAATGATGTCAGGAAAGCCTTTAAAAACATGATGAAACAGGTCAAAGAAAATGTCCCCGATGCAGAAATAAAGGGGGTAACCATCCAGAAGATGATCAAAAACAAAGGTTATGAACTCATCCTTGGATCTAAAAAGGACCCAGTTTTCGGTTCGATAATTCTATTTGGTATGGGTGGTGTATTTACTGAATTATTAAAAGATAGGGCTATTGGTTTCCCGCCGTTAAATCAGGTATTGGCACATCGTATAATCGAACGGACAAAAGCATATAAGTTGTTGCAAGGATTTAGAGGGCTTCCACCAGCCAATATTCAGAAAATTGAAGAAACCATGATCAATTTCTCACAATTGATCGTAGACCATCCTGAGATACAAGAAATTGACATTAATCCGTTGATAGCATCTGGTGATGATATAATTGCGGTTGATGCGCGAATTGTTATTGACAAACATCCTGAGAAAAAGCAACATCTCATCATTAGCACCTATCCAAATAAATATGTAAAAACAGTAAAACTGAGAGATGGAAGCAAGGTATTGCTCAGACCAATAAAACCAGAGGATGAATATCTGTGGCTTGACATGTTCAAAACTTTTTCCGAAGAAACAGTAAGATACCGATTCTTCAGAATTATAAAAGACACACCACATGAAATGAGAACGCGATATTGTAACATTGATTACGACAGAGAAATTGGAATCGTAGCTGAAATAGAAGAAAATGGCAAACGACAATTTCTAGGCGTAACAAGAATTATTCTAACTCCTGGGAGAAACGACGAGGCGGAATTTGCCATGGTAGTAAGCGATAAATGGCATCGACTTGGACTGGGCTCAGAGTTTGTTGATCACACCATAGACATTGCCAAAGACAAAGGCCTAAAGAAAATTGATGGCATCGTATTGAAAGACAATGTGCCCATGATTTCACTCTGCAAGGAGAAGAATTTCAAGATAACTGACGGAGACCCTGGAGAATACAAAATAGAATACGATCTATGAGACGAACTCTTTTCTTGATATTTTATCAAGCATGTGACGACCAAAGAATAAGTTAGCACTACCCTCTGCCTAGCTTACAAATCAATATGCAAGCTGAACGGTAAAAACAAAATATTTTGTCTCGGATTATAAGATATAAAAAATAGAGAATTAGGAAGGCTCTTTAGTCTCCCCAGATACAGAACTTTATCAATTTCTATCTAGAAAGTGTTCTGATTGTACTGCGGTTGTTGGGTATTCTGATCGTACTGCGGTTGTTGGGTATTCTGATTGTGCTGAGTGGTCTTCTGCTGGTCCCAGAATCCTTTCAATTCATCTAAGGTTTTGTCAAGTAGTATAGTGTCCGTTACAGTGCTTAGGAAGTCAGGCGGTATTGGCCACAATGTATTGTATGGCATTTTCCAGGTATCACACAAATATGGATCCAACAATACTCCATAGTTCTTGTATGTTCCGTCACTCTCTGTCCAAGTATAGAAAGTTCCAACTTTGGAATGATTTCTATCATAAACGGGTTTTTCAACCAATTCATCTGTTGGGCAGGTCGTGGTGCCGAAATGAACTGCCTTGTTCCAAAAACGACCTAATTCTTCCGTTGTTTTGTTTAGAAATACGCGGTCGTCGGTGTGTTTTATGTAGTCGCTGTATATTGGTATCAGCTTGCATGTTCCTCTGAACCACGTATCTCTGGTATTGTCATAGGTTTTTATACCAAAGAAATATCCAGGGTAGTCCTGATTCCAGCTGTTCCATGTTTTGTCTATTGTTCCAATAGCGTTTCCATTTATGTCAACAACTTCTTTTCCAACTAACTCATGTGGGTTATTAACTTTCATCTCACATCTCTCCTAGTTTTAAGTCTAGCATATACAAAGCCATATATAAAATATCCGATTTTTAATAGAAAATCGCCTACCTTAGGATTCTCCAGTATGATAATAATTTTATCTTTTGAAAAACTATTAAATTATATGCATCACCTTAGAGAGATTCAAGAATCAACACGCTTAAATTTCTCTGTTCAAACTACACTCAACTATCAAATAGTTCTATCATTTCTTTCATGGATGTATACCATTTATCAACACATATCTCTACTCTCTTTTTCACATGTTTTGCATCGATACACGAGTATACATGATAATATCCTCCGGTTTCTATCGTATTTGTTTCCTTGGTGCATAACCCACAGGTTGTTAATTTTTGTAGAGAACGATATACGGTGCTTCGCTCCCTATCTATTTTTTTTGCCAAATCATCAGCCCTTGATTTTCCCACTTCCTTCAATTTTTTATAAACATTTAGATCTAAAACATTCAGATCAAAAACGCATTGTATAACATCGTCACAGCAGATATTTTCGAAAGATTTGATAAATTTCATCAGTTTATATGTATCACATTAGTTATTTATAATGGTTGTGCACATTTTATGCACAAACGTTATATAGTATGCTAACTATTATGTGGAAATTAATGAATGATAACTTAGATGAAATAAAAAAAAGAAGAATGGAACAATTAAAAAAGCAATATCTAGATAGAGGAAATAACATGGAAGAAAATTCACTAAACACCCCAATACATGTAACAGACGCAGATATGGACGAAAATATCGGGAAATATCAGACGGTCGTTGTAGACTGCTGGGCACCGTGGTGTGGCCCATGTAGAATGGTAGGACCAGTCATAGAAGATCTAGCAAAAGAAATGCAAGGAAAGATTGTTTTCGGTAAACTTAATGTCGATGAAAACCGAGCGACATCTGCAAAATATGGAATAATGAGTATACCAACTTTACTTGTGTTTAAAAACGGAGAGTTGGTAGATAGAATAATTGGTGCAATGCCAAAAGAAATGCTTAAAGGTAAACTTAACCCATATCTATAAACAATTTGAAACAATTAATCAAAATCCAATTGGAGGATGCAAATGACCAGAAAAAGGACAAATGAAAAAGCAAAAAGTAAAAGTACTTTAAAAAAAACCAATCTAAAATATGGATTGATTTTGTCGGCAATTCTTATCATCGCCGCTGGGAGCATAATTGCATTAACATCGCA
The DNA here is from genome assembly GCA_030612095.1 of Thermoplasmatota archaeon. GTDB lineage: Archaea > Thermoplasmatota > E2 > DHVEG-1 > DHVEG-1 > JAUWWG01. The sequence continues at coordinate 20,927 of JAUWOO010000004.1, forward strand.
AGATGGTGAACCATCAGAAAAATCATGGGGAGACGCACCTGATTTTACCTTAAAAACCTTTGAAGGAGACGACTTCACATTATCAGATCATCTCGGCAAGGTTGTAGTAATTGATCTCATGGCTGTTCGATGTCCACCTTGTGAGACGCAAATGGTTTATTTGGACGAGTTGAATTACGAAGTAGGTGATGAAATAGTAATAATATCTATCGATGTTGATGGAGCATATGGATCAGAAACAGAACAGCAAGTCAGGAACAAATATGGAGATTATGTTGAAAAATGGACATTTGCAATGGACACATATGAGGAAAGTGTTGGAAGTAAAGAAGAATATCAAACTGGATATATTCCAACAATTGTAATTATAAATACAGAAGGTGACGTATCCTACAAAAGCTATGGAGCACATCCCAAGAAGACATTGTTAGAAGAAATAAACAAAGCAAATATGTAGGAGAAACATTATGAAAAACAAAACCAGAAAAATATTGATTACAACTATAGTAATTTTAGCCATGTACACATATATTGGCAGCGTTGTGGCAGGAGTTGGACCATCTGTTGTCATAGATCCAGAGGAACCTGCCCCACAATCTACTGTAACCTTCACTGCCACTATTCCAAGCGAGGGTGATTTAGATGAAGTAGTAATATTAGTTGAAGAATGCAAAGCAGGTTTATGCTTCTTCGATAGTTTCAATGAATCGATGACTATGCTAGATACAGATACATACACAACTCAAATTACACTTAAACATGGGGATGCAATAGAGATGAAATATCGTTTAGGATATTCAAGTAATGGTACATGGAAATGGGAACCGCCACTTATGGAAAACATGACTTCTGCCCCTCTTGCAAGTGAACAAAACAATGACAATTCAAATGGTGGAAACGACGACACGAATGGAACGCCTGGATTTGAATTCACATTGGTACTTATTTCGGCAATCTTTATATTGCTCATATCGAATAAGAGAAAGAGATAACGAATGAAATTCCAGATAAAACGTTTACTTTCTCAAATTCTTATCTTTTTTTCAGCTAATCTTGGAGCCTTTGGTCTAAAGACTGGGTTCTGCTATCCTTTTTTTTACTGCCATTCGTGTCCCGCAAGTACATCTGCCTGTCCCTTGAAGGCCATCGAAAATAGCGTGTATAATGTAAAGGATAATGGAATTGCATGGAAACTTCTATTCTACCCAATTCTACTTCTTGGGTTTTTTGGAGCGCTTACAGGTAGAGCAATATGTGGATGGGCATGCCCCATTGGCCTTTTGCAGCGAGGTACTGGCAGAATTGCAAGAAAATTAAAAAAATATCCAGTAATACAAAAATTAGGTCAGCATAAAATCGAGCCTCGTTTGAGGTACATAAAATATTTTGTTTTTATTATTCTTGTGGTCATTACTTCGGCTCTTATAGGTTTCACGTTTACAGACATTTGCCCCATAGGTTTTCTTACAGGAACCATTCCTACTTTGATACTCTATCCTGACAAATTTATGCCAAGCCCGTTTTTCTGGGTTGCACTTGTCATTTTCATTCTGTTTCTTGTCTTAATTTTTACTGTTGAGCGAGGGTGGTGCAGATATTTTTGCCCGATTGGTGCTCTTCTAGCCCCCTTCAATAAGATCAGTATTTTGCATATATATGTAGATACTGAAAAATGCATTCATTGTAACGCTTGTTCAGAAGTATGCCCGATGGGTATTGATGTCCCCAACATGAAGAGGGATCTAGAATGCATACTTTGTGGAAAATGCATAAACGTCTGTCCAAAAAGTTGTATAACATTTGAGAGAAAATAAATGAAAAAAATGATCGTTATTCAGATAAGTACATTGCTCCTTATTTCAGGAGGATTGGGAGGCATACTTTTGTTTACCGATGTCTATGAAGAAGTCCAATCCAATATCGTTTTAGTTCTTTGTCTTAGCTGCATGAAACTTGAGGTAAACACGATAAAAGAATATACATTTGAAACAGCAAATGATGAACCGCATCCGGATTTTGTATTAGATAACTTGACCAAGGGTCCAGTGTTTTTGCATTATAGTGAAAAGGCTTGTCCTGGATGCGACATCATGTACCCAATAATAAAACAGTTTTTTAACGTTGAATTTGAAAAAAACGAGATGTTCTATGAAATGGTCAATTATGAAAATTCCAGTGTTTCCTATATCTATACAAATATTGATTATTCTTCTGAAGAAATAAGGGATTCTCTCCCAATCTATGATAAAGATCGCATCCATGGTTTGCCCATGTTTTCGGTGGTTACACTTGGATACGATCGAGGCACCATACGTCCATACTATACATCAGTATATGGTACGCTTGGCTTTGATAACGATGAAGAAAGAATTTCTCTTTTAACAGAACTGATGCAGGAAAGTATCGATATGTACAATCAAAACTGGGAAGGTTATAATCCAAATCAATAATTAATTCAAAAAAATCATGTCAGGGAAAAATTCCTTCCTTTTAGATTTTGTTGTTTTTGACTGTTTTAGTTGCTACAATACTTATGTCAGTATTTGCAACATTTTTGATTATCGTTTGTCCAGATTTCACTGGTGCATTCACTGCCGTCCTCTTTATTTCTTTTAAAATAGGGAACAATTTTTCTTTTGGAACTGGCTTTGAGCTTTTAACGCTGACAAGCGGCCATTCCCCGCCATTTACTAGTACAGAAGTTGTCAGCATTCGTCTGGGGTCAAAAGCCTCGTTTTTTGCGTATTCTATCCCCCTTTTACATTTGTTCCCCTCAACAATCTCAAGTTGCGTTCCATCTATTCTAACCAGTATTTTACAACCAATAGGACAGACAATACAGGTGATATTCCTCTCAACAATCACCAAGCATTACCTCCAAGTTCTGTGTAGTGGTCATTACCTCAAGCGGAATATCAATATCAACTCCAATCATGTTAGCAGGATTTGCCCACAGCAATCTTTTCTTCAAAAGTTCTTTATCATCTGCAATCACATGCAACACGGATGATTCTCTAGGTTTTTCAGCTCTTAAGGTCAAATGTACTTTTCCCGGTTCACTGATAATTTGAGGAACAACATACCTAACTCCTCTTCCAGGTGCAACTTTAGTAATAATTTTCTTGTCTTTCTTTTGAATGGTCAAATTTTTTGCTGCGCTTTTTCCGGCATTCTTTGCATCAGTTGCAAGAACATCAACGGTATCGTAGACCTGAAGGCAGTTTCCACAAGCAAAGACCCCTGACAGTGTTGTCTCAAAATATTGATTTACTGTTGGCCCACCTGTTATGCTATCAATTTCAATTCCGACATTGTTGGCTAATTCATTTTCAGGAATCAATCCCAGCGAAAGAAGAAAAGTATCACATTCAATTTTTTTCTCAGTTCCAGAGATGACGTTCATTTTCTTATCGACTTGAGCAATAATAACTTGCTCTACTCTCTCTTTTCCATTGATGCAGGTAACCGTATGATTCAAAAAAAGAGGTATATCATAGTCCTCAAGACATTGAACTACATTTCTAGGAAGACCGCTTGCATAAGGTAAGATTTCCACAACTCCTAGAACATTAGCACCCTCGAATTTCAAACGCCGTGCCATAATAAGTCCAACATCCCCAGACCCAAGAATAATCACATTCTTTCCAGGCATTATGTTATAGAGATTTATGAACGCCTGTGCCACGCCAGCAGTATAGATGCCGCTTGGTCGGTCACCAGGTATCATTACATTCCATCTTGTCTTTTCCCTGCATCCCATCGCAAGAACAATAGCGCTGGCTTTGATTTTGTGTAATCCATTCTTGTTTACTGCTGTTATCTCTCGTCTTTTATCAAACTGTAAAACCATTGTCTCTTTCATAATATCTATGTCTTGTTTCTCTGCCATCTCAATATATTTCTCTGCATATTCGGGTCCGGTCATAGAGGTTCCTGTTTCCTCAACACCAAAACCGTCATGTATACACTGTGGAAGAATACCACCAAGCCAACTGTTCCTATCTAATAAAACAACATGTTCAGCACCCGATTCCTTGGCAGATATAGCAGCAGCTAAACCCGCAGGTCCACCACCAATAACTACCACATCTGCTGAATGATCAATCACTTTGATCCCCTCTGGTTCTACCATAGAAGAGATTAGAATTCGGTGATTTTAGCTTTATGTCGGTGACATCCATGTTAAAATATTCTCCCATAATTCTAACTATATGCTGGGTGCAGAAACCGCCTTGACATCTTCCCATTCCTGCTCTGCAACGATATTTAACTGAAGAGATGGTCTTTGCCCCTATGGGATTTGAAAGCGCCTCGATCACTTCTGCCTCGGTGACATGCTCACATCTACAAACAATCCTACCCCATCTCTCATCTTCTTTAATCAGATTCAATTGCTCTTCTGTTGACAGTTCAGAGAATCGTTTTCTTCCATGTATTCTTGATTTGAAACTATTTTTTTCCTTTAGTTCTATTAAACGAGAAATCATTTTTATTATCTCTTTAGCAATAGCCGGAGCTGCGGTAAGCCCAGGTGATTCTACTCCCAACAAGTTAATAAAACCAGGCATATTCTTGCTTTCTTCTATTCTATAATCAGCCCAACCTCCAGATTCAGGAAGGGCAAGTTTGCAACGAATTCCTGAATAAGCATTTATTACTGCTTTATCTGGTAAAGAAGGGATTATCTCTTTTGCCTCCTGAATTAAATTATTCATCGTTTCTTTCGTAGTCCTTTTGTCATAAGGATCATCTATAAATTCTGCACTTGGACCAAGGAGAATGTTTCCCTCAATCGTTGGAGTGATATGAACACCTAACACCCCTAACTCCTTCACTGGCACAGGATATATCATAGAGTTTATTAATGAACTATAATTTTTATCCAGAACCAAATACTCCCCTCTGCATAGATACACCTGGAAATCTGGTTCCTCTACCATAGAGACTACCTCCCTACAATTCAAACCTGCAGCGTTTACTACCACTTCTGCTTGAAAGTCACCGTTGTTGGTTTTTATTAAAAAATGATTTTGTTGTTTTTTCAAACCAGTAACTTTTGTTTCAAGAAAAAACCTGACATTGTTTTCTGCAGCGTTTTCGGCAAGAGCTATCGTAAACTCGTAAGGTAGCGTAATACCAGCAGTAGGAACCCACAACGCTTTAACACATGAGACATTCGGCTCTTTCTTTTTAACCTCTGAGCCGCCTTTCATCTCCAAACCCGAAACGCTATTATCCATGCCAGTTTTTTTAAGATGTTCAAGCTCATTAATCTCACCCTCATTTTTAGCTATAATATATTTTCCAACCCATTGTAATGGAAAACCTAGCTCGTCAGCAAGTGATTGAAACATTTTGTTGCCTTCAACACAAAAGCGAGCTTTAAGAGAGGAATGTGGAGAATTTATACCACTATGAACCACACCGCTGTTTGCCTTACTGGTACCAGACGCAACGTCGCTTCCCATTTCAAAAACTGCTATATTGAGTTTATACTTTGACAATTCCCGGGCAATAGCAGAACCAATAACACCTCCTCCGATGATGGCAACCTGGAAGTTTTTCATCGAAGGTGGAATAAAAACCCATCGTATAAATATTAGGTGACGATCGCCTACGCTAGATTTTTAACCAATTAATTTATGGATAGACATATGCAAGTTGATATTCCATATGGAAAAGAAAAAATAAAAGTAAACATACCAGAACCTTGTGAAATATTAGTTCCAAACAAGGTAAAAAGTAGAGATGAAAACAAGATTATCGAGACCGCTTTAAAAAATCCAATTGGTATGAAACCCTTTGAAAAATTTGCTGAAAAATCAAAACAGATACTTGTAATTGTTAATGATGCAACACGACCTACTCCTACAAGGAAGGTACTAGAATTTCTTTATCCTGTTCTTTCATCCCATCCCGACGTAAAATTTCTCGTAGCAACAGGTGCTCATAGAGCCCCTACTGAAGAAGAATATCGATTCATCTTTGGCAAATTCTATGATATTTTCAAAGAACAGATATACACTCATGATGCCCGAAGAGAGGAGGAGATGGTTTATCTGGGTAAATCAAAAAATGGAACCGAGATGTATATTAACAAGATGGTCTCAGAAATTGGAAACGTACTTGTTATTGGAAGTGTTGAACCGCATTATTTCGCAGGCTATACAGGTGGGCGGAAATCCTTTCTCCCGGGTGTGGCCGCATATAAAACCATTGAAATGAATCACAAGCTGGCTTTAAGTGATAAGGCACGTTCTCTTGCTCTTGAAAACAACCCAGTTCACCAAGATATGGTAGATGCCATGAATGTCTTAGAAAATGTAAACATCTTTTCTATACAGACTGTGCTAGCCGGAGATCATGGCATATATGCTGTTACCGCTGGCGATTTACTCAAATCCTTTGACGTTGCTACAAAATATGCAAATGAGATATTTTGTGTTCCATTAAAGAAAAAAGGTAACATTGTAATCACCGCAGCACCTTATCCAATGGATATCGATTTATATCAATCTCAAAAAGCACTTGATAACAGTAAATTAGCCTTAGAGATAAATGGTATTGTTATATTAATATCCAAATGTCGCATGGGTGTTGGAGAGAAAACTTTTTTGGATCTATTATCCAAAGCAAATACGCCTCAAAAAATCCTTGAAATAATTGACAAGGGGTATAAACTGGGTTATCACAAGGCAGCGAAGATGGCACAAATTGGGGCTTGGGCTCAAATGTGGATGGTTACCGACCTAGATGATGAAATTGTTAAAAAAACCATGATGAAGCCTTATGAAAGTATACAATCAGCGTTAGATGATGCTGTAAAAACAATCAAAGCAAGAAATGAACAACCAAGAATTGTCGTGATGCCCTTTGGAAGTCTCACGATTCCATTAATTAAAGAGGAGGAATAGATGGATTTTAGTTGGACAGAGGAACAGGAAATTTGGAGAAGAATTTATAACTTCATTTATATGGATTTTTGGGAAAGGAAAAATAACTGGTAGAACTTCAACTGGAAAAATCATCCATTCGTTATTTTCTCGTAATTTTATTCATACTGTGGATGTTCAAATGACTTAAGTTCTGGTCTGCAAGTTGTAAACCTCATTCATAGAGAAAAATTGATTTTTTTATCGATGTGTAACTTGGATTCATACAAAAAAGAAAAAAAAGGGGGTAGAATTAGATAAGTTCCATATCTCTTTCTATTTTTCTCCATTCCTTGGATAATTCCTTGTATTTATAGTCGTTTATTACGTTAGACATACAATTATATTTATACTTCTAAGTATTTAATCCTGTCGATTTAAATAT
>JAUWOO010000013.1 GCA_030612095.1 Thermoplasmatota archaeon
GAAACAAGTAATCTTCCACCAGTTGCAGATTTTACCTTTTATCCAACAAATCCAAATAGAAATCAAAATATTTATTTCACAGATGAGTCTTATGATAACGATGGAACAATAGTTTCCTGGTGGTGGGATTTCGGTGATGGAAATTCATCTTCAGAAAAAAACCCAAATCACCAGTATACCGCGACTGGTACTTATAAAGCAAAACTTACTGTAAAAGATAATGACAATAGTGTTTCGGAGATAAATAAAGAAATATTGATCAGCCCCACTCCAAAAGACTGGAATCTAACATTATCGGGAATGAGTAACATGATTGTGAATAGGAAACAATTTGAAACTTGGGTTACTCAATACAAAACATGTTGGTCTGATGGAAATCATACATGGTGTGGTTTACCATTGTGGAAAATAATAGCAATGATTGATGATCCTACGCCAGGTGACGATATCTTTAATGATAGTTTAGCAGAATCTGGATATACCATAAGATTAACAGCAGGTGACAGCTGGATTACTGAGATCGATAGCATGGATGTTGCATACAATGAAGGATATCTGATAGTTAATACAATAGATGGAGATATTCTTCCAGATTATACGCCAAAAGGACGTCCTAGTTGGCCATTGCATCTCAGAGGAAGTGATATACATCCGCCAAATAATGTTGGAAATATTGTATCTATTGAGATAATATTAGCTTAAAACTTTAGTATTAGCCTGGTCTTATTTAATTGAAAAGATTTTTAAAAACAAGATTGTTTAATCTTTTTCAAAAGGAGGCATATGAAATTATGAAAACGAAAATAATTATTACATCAATTATCATACTAATTATAATTCTTGGATTTAATGTTACATCATTAAAAATTAACAAACAAAATGATGGAGACTGGCCAGTTGAACTTATTGGGGTTAGTAGTATTTCTGTTTCAAAATCACAATTTGAGTCGTGGGTTGAAACCTATGAAGCTTGCTGGTCAGATGGCGATCATACGTGGTGTGGAGTACCTGTATGGAGAGTAGCAGCCATGGTAGATGATCCCGAACCTGAAGATTATAGTTTTAATGAAGAACTAGCAGCAGAAGGATATATTGTAAAACTTACATCTTGGGATGGGTGGGTAACAGAACTTCAGATATCTGATGTTGCTCATAACGATAATGGTTATATTATCGCAAATACAATTGACGGTGAAGAATTACCAGAATTTACACCAAGAGATAGGCCAAGTTATCCCCTTCATCTAAGGGGAGAAGATGTTTTTTCACCGAATACTGTTGGAGGCATAATCAAAATAGAATTAGTGAGTATTGGCGGCAACAATCCACCAGAAATCCCTGAAATCAGAGGGCCTTCAAATGGCAAAACTGGAACTTCTTATACGTATTATTTCTCAACAAGTGACCCCGAGGAAAACAATGTTTATTATTACATTGAATGGGGTGATGGTAGTAACAGTGATTGGTATGGTCCTTACACCTCGGGTAATGAAAAGAGCTTTTCTCATACATGGACATCCGATGATAAATATAATATTAGAATTAAGGCAAAAGATACTTTTAATGAAGAAAGTGATTGGAATTCTTTAGAGGTTACAATGCCAAAATATAAATTCTTAAATTCTCCAATATTTTGCAAGTTTTTCGAATTGTTAAAATTCTTTAACTTGCCTTTGTCACATTAGATTTCTTTATTTCATGTTCGCAGTTTCACTCTATAGCTTGTGGATATTAGCAGACATACTGATATGGCCGGGATTGTTTGGAAGAGTGGAAGAAGAACATCTTGTTACTTCGAAGTTGTTTGGAACCGCCCTTTACGCCATCGATCCTGATTCTGGAGAATAACAGATACAGTACCATGCGTTTATTCATGTTTTTAGGTTAGCTTGGAGTGGATTTACATCCTGTGATTTTTAATTTTGAATTTCTTTTTACTCCCTGTTTTTCAATTTTCATGGTAAATTTATCTGGTGGAAACCTATAAATAATGTAATTTACTGAACAAATTTACAATATCTAGATCTACTTTCGGAGCTACTGGCAGAACACACAACATTTATATATCATTTCTATAATGCCTTATTCCCTGTCTGTACCAGACATTCATCGGGCAATTCTACAAGAATCCCGATATCAAGCAGCCCAACTAACGTTTTTGGCGGTTTGTGAAATGTCACGGTTTAGATACATGTAAATTGCAAGTACTTACATTAGCAAAATGATATAGAGGGTATGTTATGTCTGAGAGACATCGTCCAAGAAGAGGATCAATGGGCTATTCGCCACGTAAGAGAGCCAGAGCCGAAACACCACATATAAAAAGTTGGCCAGAGGGAAGAGACAAACCAAAAATCCAGGGTTTTTTAGGCTACAAGGCAGGTATGACTCATGCTTTTGTTGTCGATTACAGACCAACCTCAACCACATCTGGGAGAGAGGTAGTAATGCCCGTTTCAGTAGTTGAAACCCCACCAATAAAGATAGCAGCAGTCAGAGCCTACAAAAAAATAATTCATGGACTACAAACAACAGGTGAAATCTGGGCAAATAAGCTGGATTCCGAGCTATCAAAGAGGCTTCCATTGGCAAAGAAAGAGAAAAAGAAAAACTGGGATTTTACTAAGGATGCTGATGAAATACGTGTTTTAGTATATACTCAACCAAAACTCGTTACAGGCATACCAAAGAAAACTCCCGAAATACGAGAGATGAGAATAAGCGGCGGAAGTATCGAAGATCAGATAAAATATGCAAAGGAAATCCTTGGAAAAGAATTGAAAATAAATGACACTTTAACAGAGGGAGACATGCTTGACATTCTTGCCATTACCAAAGGTAAAGGTTTTCAGGGTGCCGTCAAAAGATGGGGCGTTAAACTTTTAACACATAAAAATTCAAAGCACCGTAGAATGATAGGTACTGCAGGATCATGGCATCCAAACTGGGTACAAGCAACAGTTCCTCAAGCTGGACAGATGGGATATCATCAGAGAACAGAGTACAATAAGCGTGTTTTGAAGATTGGAGATAATGGAGAAGACATAACTCCTGCAGGCGGTTTTCCACATTATGGTGTTGTAAGAAATTCATATGTTCTGCTTCATGGATCAATTCCAGGTCCCGCAAAACGATTAATAAGCATGAGAGATGCAATACGTTATCAACGTGGCGTTAAAGTTGAGAAACCCGAAGTGACTTACATATCTACTACAAGCAAACAAGGAGTGTAAAATCATGACTAAGGTAAACGTTTATGGAATCGACGGAGCATCAACAGAAAAAATCGATTTACCAGAGGTTTTTGACACGGCGTATCGACCAGATATGATACGAAAAGCATTCAATGTTCTTCGTTCCAACAAAAGACAGCCCTACGGCGCTGATCCTTATGCTGGTACGAAGCACGCCACAGCATCCGTCGGTAAAGGGAAAGGTTCGTCCCGTGTTCCAAGACTTACGCAAGGCAGAACAGCAGCATTAGCACCGTGTGTCGTGGGTGGTAGGAGAGCACATCCCCCAAAAGCTGAGAGAAACTGGAAAGAAAAAATAAACAAAAAAGAACGACTCCAATCCATAAACTCTGCATTAGCTGCAACAGCAGATAAAAAGATTGTATTAAACAGAGGACACAAATTTGATGATAAGATAACATTACCCATTATAATAGATGATAAATTTGAGAAAACTAAAAAGACAAAGGATGTAATCGAGGTCTTTGAAAAGATTGGGATTTATGAAGACGTTCTTCGAGCTGCAAATGGAAAGCACATACGCGCAGGGAGAGGAAAAATGAGAGGCAGGAAATACAAAATTCCAAAATCCATACTAATCGTTTCTACAAAGGAAAACATCCAAAAAGGCTCAGGTAATCTAACTGGCGTTGATGTTGTTAAACCAGATCAAATAAATATAGAATATCTTGCACCTGGTGGAGATGCTGGAAGACTTACAGTATTTACAAAATCCGCATTAATGCAAATTAGGGGTGGTAAATAATGGACCCCTATGATATAATATATCATCCTTATGTTACAGAGAAAACTATGAACATGATGGAAAAAGACAATGCATTGGAACTTGTAGTTAAAAGAAGAGCAAACAAACAGCAGATAAAAAAAGCTGTAGAAAAAATGTTTGAAGTTAAAGTTAAAGATGTTAACACCAGAATAACAAAAAAAGGTAAACATGCCATTGTTACATTCATGCCCGAGTTCAAAGCTGAAGATATTGGCATGAGAATTGGAGTATTCTAGGGGTAAAAATATGGGTAAGAGATTAATACAACAAAGGCGAGGAAGGACAAAAGGGAGATTCAACGCCCCATCTCACAGATTTAGAGGCGAAATTAAATACAGTCGAGATAAAAACAAACATGTGGGGATAGTTGAGGATATAATTCATGATCCTGGCCATACAGCTCCTTTGGCAAGCATTAGATTAGACAATAACAAAAAAATATTGACTCTAGCTCCAGAAGGAATTGGAGTAGGGGATAAAGTAAAATTTACAAATAATGGACGTGAAGTAAAAGTAGGTAATGTTCTACCTATTGGCAAAATCTCTGAGGGAATTCCAGTTTATAATATAGAGTTATCTCCAGGAGATGGTGGAAAACTTGTACGTGCTGGTGGAAGCAACGCAACAATAGTATCTCGTGATTCAAAAAAGACAGTCATACGACTCCCATCAGGTCAATTTAAAACATTAAATTCGGAATGTAGAGCAACTATTGGTGTAGTAGCTGGCGGAGGGAGAAAGGACAAACCTTTCCTTAAAGCGGGCAAAAAACATCATGCATATATGACAAGAGGAAAACAATACCCTATTGTTAGAGGAGTAGCAATGTGTGCTGTTGCTCACCCCCATGGTGGTGGAGGGCATCAACATGTTGGTAAACCATATACCGTCAGCCGAGGCGCACCACCAGGTAGAAAGGTTGGAAGTATAGCTGCAAAACGAACTGGGAGGAAGAGTAGATAATATGGCAACTAAAAAAGGGTTTAAAAGCGCTGCAAGAACCAGGAGGAAACAACGACGGAAGAAAATAGAGGTGCGTAAGACTGAGTTCAAATTCCATGGATTAACAATGGAGGAAATGCAAAAACTCCCAATGGATGAATTATTGCCGTTAATTCCATCTAGAGCACGAAGAGCATTGAAGAGAGGTTTGACCAAAGGGCAAGAGAAATTACTCAACGATGTTGAAAAAGCAGAAAAGGGCGACATTATTAGAACCCACTATAGAGATATGGTAATACTACCTAGCTTTATAGGTCATAAAATTGATGTTTACAATGGTAATGAATTCCAAAGAGTGGACATAGATCCACACATGGTGGGACATTATTTAGGTGAGTTTTCACTAACACGTAAGAAAGTAAAGCATACCGGACCAGGAGTAGGTGCCACCCGATCGTCTAAATTTATGCCTTTGAAGTGATGAAAAATGCAAAGATATTCAACTGATGTAGATCCAGATAAAGCCGCAAAAGCATACGGATATGAGCTTCACTGCTCCCTAAAGGACTCTATAAATCTAGCCCATGCCATAAGAGGCATGAAAACGGAGGAAGCAAGGAAATACCTTGGAGAAATCATATCCATGAAACGACCTCTTCCAGCTGTGTTTCACAATAGGAAAAGAGCCCACCAAAAAGGTATAGGTCCAGGTAGTTTCCCGCAAAAAGCAGCTCGATATATGTTAAAAACAGTAATAAATGCAGAAAATAACGCAGAATACAAAGGATTTGATGTGGAAAACATGAAAATCTCACACATATCCGCGTATGGTGGTAGGATACTAAGAGGCATTATGCCTAGAGCCCAGGGTAGAGCTACTGACAAAAATAAAAAGACAACCAATATAGAAATAATCATTGAAGAGGTAGAGTAATGGCGGGCGAACGTAAATTCATAAGAGAGAACACAAACAGAATACTAATCAAAGAGTTTCTAATTAAAAAAATAGAGGGAGCTGGATTTGGTGGAATGAGCATCCAAAGAACGCCCATGGGAACAAGGATAAACATATTGGTAGAACGACCAGGTATGGTAATAGGCAAAGGCGGAAGTAAAATTAAGGAAATAACAGCAGAAATTAGAGATAAATTCAATGTAGAAAATCCCCAAATAGAGATTCAAGAAGCGGGAAGCAGGGCTTCATTAAATGCACAAATAATGGCGGAAAAACTTGCAGAGGCTCTTGAGAGAGGTTGGCATTTCAGACGTGCGGGACATTCCACAATTAGAAGAATCATGATGTCAGGAGCAAAGGGATGTCAAATAATAATAGCAGGAAAACTTACTGGTGCAAGACACAGAACTGAGAAATTTACACAAGGGCACGTTAAATACTGCGGTGAAACTGCAAAAGAAGTTATGGATCGAGGATTTGCCATTGCAAAATTAAAAGCAGGTGTACTTGGCGTCAAAGTTGGAATTATGAGGCCCGATGCAAAATTACCCGATGAAATAACAATAAAAACTCCTGAGAAAGAGAAAGAAAAGGAAGAAACTAAGGAAACAAAGAAAACAGAAGATAAACAGGAATCAAAAAAAGAGAAAAAGACTGATATCAAAAAACTTGCTGAAATGCAGGGTGTTGGCCCATCCATCGTTAAAAAGTTTAAAAAGGCAGGAATCAAAACACTTGAAGAGTTATATAAAATGGATGTTGATGACCTATCAGCCATAAATGGCATTGGTGGAAAGACGGCTGAAACTATTGTAAAGAATTTAAAGAAATTACTCGAAGAGGTTGCATAGATGGCTATTAAGGCTAAAGAGATTAGAGGATTTACTCCCGAAGAAAGACGTGAGAAACTTCAGGAATTGAAAAGAGAACTTATGCATGAAAGAGGGATAGCTGCAATGGGTGGATCACCCCCATCTCCCGGTAAAATTAGGCAGATACGGACATCTATTGCAAGAATGCTTACCATCATGCGGGAGGAAGGAGAACAATAAATGAGCGATATATGCCCAAAATGCGGTCTGCCTAAGGAGATATGTGTCTGTGAAGACATAGCACGGGAACAACAGAGGATCAGTATAGTCGTTGACAAGAGACGATACGGGAAAATGATGACCATCGTTGATGGAATAAACCCCCATGAACTAGACATTGATACTCTAATAAGCAACCTAAAAACAACATGTGCCTGTGGTGGCACAATAAAAGACGGCAAAATAGAACTCCAAGGCGATCACAGGATAAAAGTAAAGGAATCATTGGAAAAAATGGGATTTATGGTTGACGTACTATAAAGAAAGTAACGACATCCAACCAGCCCGCTGCAGTTAAAATCCCTATGAGATGTCAACATGGATGAAAAAGCACTTGCAAAGGAAGAACTTATAGGACTGCACGTAACAATAAAGGAATGTAAGGATCCCAAATGGACAGGAAAATCCGGGGTAATAATCGACGAGACAAAAAATACCTTCCTGATTAGGATAGATAATGAGAATAAAAGAATTGCAAAAAAAATTGCAAAATTTGAATTTGAGTGTGATGAAGAAAAGACAATATTGAACGGTTCAAAAATAGCATATAGATCAGAAGATAGGATAAAAAAAACAAGGTGAAAAACTATGGCAGAAAAAAAGGAAGAAACAAGAAACATAGGTTTAAATGTCAAAGCTCCAAGCAAAAGCTGTAATGACAGAAATTGCCCATTTCATGGTAGTCTGTCTGTTAGAGGCCAGGTATTAACTGGAGTTGTGTCATCCATAAAAATGCAAGATTCTATCATAGTGAAAAGAGAATATACACATCACGTTCCGAAGTATGAAAGATATGAAAAAAGAACGTCTACATATTCTGCGCATTGTCCCCCTTGCATAAAAGCAAAAGTTGGAGACAACGTAAGAATAGCAGAATGTAGACCACTCAGTAAAACAATTTCGTTTGTAACAATAGAAAAAATTTGATGGAGACAGACATATGAAGGGAATCGCTGGCAAAGTAATGAGAGGACTACCTGTAGGAGCTCGTCTTGACTGCATAGACAATACAGGCGCGAAAGTAGTACAATTAATTATGACTCCAAAACTGAAAGGAACTCATCGTCGCTACCCAAAAGCAGGCGTGGGCGATATGATAATAGTCAGTGTTAAGAAGGGAGCGGCAGACATGAGACGACAGGTTCTAAAAGCCGTCATAGTGCGCCAGAGGAGACCATTTAGAAGACCCGATGGAACTATGGTTCAATTTGAGGATAATGCTGCGGTTATAGTCACAGACACCGGAGAAACAAAGGGATCTATGATAAAGGGGCCTGTTGCACTGGAGGCAGCAGAACGCTGGCCCAGGATAGCCGCAACCGCATCAACAATAGTATGAGTGGGTTAAAATGAAATCAA
Organism: Thermoplasmatota archaeon; assembly: GCA_030612095.1. GTDB lineage: Archaea > Thermoplasmatota > E2 > DHVEG-1 > DHVEG-1 > JAUWWG01. The sequence continues at coordinate 8,368 of JAUWOO010000013.1, forward strand.
TAAAATCTAGAAAACAGAGAAAAGAATTATTCAACGCACCTATTCACAAGAGGAGAAAATGGATATCTGCTCACCTAGAAGAAAATCTACTCCTAAAATATGATAAGAGAGGCATTCCGGTAATCAAAGGAGATACCGTAAGAGTCATGAGAGGTAGTTTCAAGGGACACGAAGACAAAGTCGTACATGTCAACATAAGGAGAAGACAGGTGGAAATCGAAGGTATGACAATGACCAAAGCAGACAATAAAAAGATTGCAAAACCAATTCATGCAAGTAATTTGATGATTACAAAGTTAAATTTAACCGATAAATGGCGGAGAAACAAACTGGAAAGCAACCTATCTGAAGAAACTAAAAAGGAAATAGAAAAGGAAGCAAAAGAACAAATCAAAGAAGTAAAGGAAGAGGAAAAAAGAAAAGCTGAAGAAATGGAAGAACCTCCAGTAAAAGAACCTGAAGAACCAGCGGAAAAAATAGAAGAAACCGTGAAAAAAACAACGGAACCAGAAAAACCAGTGGAGAAAAAAACTACACCCAAGGCAAAACCAAAAAAAGAAGAGGTGGAAAAACCCAAGGCGGAGAAAAAAACTACACTGAAAAAACCAGCTGAAAGAGAAAAAACTCCGGCAAAAAAAGAAACCGTGAAAAAAACTCCTGGAAAAACGGCAAAAAAAGAAAAGGAGGAAAATAAATGAGTAAACACTTAAAGAGATTAAATGCACCAAGGGTACAACGGCTACATAGAAAAGAGCGGAAATGGACCGTCAAAGCAGCTCCTGGCCCACACCCTTTAGAGAAGGCAATACCACTAAGTATGATCATCAGAGATTACCTCAAATTATGTGACACCCAACGAGAAGCGAAAAGACTCGTTGCCACTGGTGAAATTCTAGTTGATGGAATTAAAAGAAAAAATTACAAGTTTCCTTGTGGACTAATGGATGTAATATCCATTACAAAACTGAAGAAAGATTATAGAATTTTATTTGATCAAAAAGGTAAGTTAACACTAGTTCCAATTCAATCAAAGGACGCAGAATGGAAGCTATGCCGCATAGAGAATAAAACAATTATAAAGGGAAATAGAACACAACTCAACCTACACGATGGCAGAAATAAGCTCATAAAAAAAGATGAATACGATACAGGAGATGTTTTGAAAATCTCCTTTAAAGATCGGAAAATCGAGGATGTATATAAATTTACCAAGGGAAACGTATCAATAATCATTGGTGGTAGTCATATAGGACAGACTGCCAATATAGAAGATGTAGAAATCGTTCCATCGTCAAAACCAAACCTTGCGAAAATGAAGGGTAAAAGTGAATTTTCAACACTTCAAAGCTATGTATTTCCAATTGGAAAAACCAAACCTGCGATAACACTACCCGAGGTGAGAATACAATGAGTGTCAAGAAGAAGACTGCTACAAAAAAGAAAGAGTCGGGAAAAAAAGAATCTCTTTTTGAACCAAGAATTGAAAAAATCACAGTTAACATAGGGGTCGGCGAAGCAGGTGAGCGACTAACTAAAGCCGAAAAAGTGTTAATAGATATTACCCACCATAAACCAATACAAACCCTTTCTAGGACTACAAGCAAAGACTGGGGTCTTAGAAAGAGGATGCCCATTGGTTGCAAAGTCACCTTACGTGGAAAGGACGCCGATGATTTCTTAGTGAGCGCATTAAAAACCAGAGAAAATAAAATGGCCGATTATTCTTTTGATGGTGAAGGAAACCTAGCCTATGGAATACCCGATCACACTTTATTTGAAGATCAAAGATACGATCCAAATATTGGTATATTTGGAATGGATATCTGCATAACAATGAAAAAACAAGGATATCGGATTAAACGCAGGCGCATATGTCAAAGGAAGATACCACGCAGACACCGTGTAAAAAGGGAAGAGACAATGAAATTCTTTTCTGAGAAATTTAATGTGGAGGTCGTATAAACATGAAGATAAAAGAGAAGAAGAAAATCTACGGCAGAATCAATGGATGTGAAAGATGTGGGAGAAAAAGAGGTCTTATACGAGCATATGGTCTCCACATGTGTCGACAGTGTTTCCGTGAAAAGGCTGAAGAACTGGGTTTCAAAAAATATTCATAAGGAGGTTTAAGATTACATGTTAAATGATCCACTAGCAAACGCATTATCACTTATAAAAAACGCCGAGATTAAGGGGAAAGGTGTATGTACAATACAACCCTCTTCCAAGCTAATAGGTGGAGTTCTAAACCTATTAAAGGAAAAAGGATACATTGGCGAATTTGAGTACGTGGAAGATGGAAAAGCAGGTGTTTTTCAGGTAAAACTAACGGGAAATATCAACAGCTGTGGTGTTATAAAACCAAGATATCCAATAAAAAGAGATGACCTAGAGAAATGGGAATCAAGGTACCTCCCAGCTAGAGATTTTGGTTTGTTGATACTTACAACAACACAGGGAATAATATCTCACAATGAAGCAAAGAAAAACGGAATCGGCGGAAAAGTATTGGCTTATGTTTACTAAAATTAAAGTGTGATGAATCATGGCAAGAATAGCTGAGATAAAAGAAGAGATAACAATTCCAGATAATGTCGAGATTACCCTTGAAAACAATAATCTAACAGTAAAGGGGGAGAACGGATCTCTCTCCAGGGTTTTTTCCCATACAAAGATAAATTTAAAGATCAATGGCAACAGTATTGAGGTGAAATGTAAAAGTCCAAAAAGAAAGGATAAGGCTTTGATAGGTACTTTTGTTGCACATATTAATAATATGATTAGAGGCGTCACTGAAGAGTTCGAATATAAGATGAAAACAGTATTCTCTCATTTTCCCATAAAGACATCTGTTGAAGGAAATGAGTTTGTAATTCAAAACTTCCTCGGTGAACGTTCACCACGGAAAGCCAAAATTCTTGAAGGTGTAACTGTAGAAACAAAAGGTGATGACACAACTGTAAAGGGTATTGATAAAGAAAAAGTTGGGCAAACTGCTGCAAACATTGAACGAGCAACAAAAGTAAAAAAGCGAGACATACGTGTGTTCCAAGATGGAGTCTATAGAATAAGCAGAGGGGATAAGTAATCATGACAAAAGAAGACATTATCAAAGAATTTTCATCACTCAATGGTGTCGGTAAAGCAAAAGCCGAACTAATCTACAATAGTGGTTTTGATTCACTTGAGAAGCTCGGAAAAGCTTCTATTGAGGATTTAGTAAAAATTAAAGGCATTAATGAAAAATTTGCAAAGGACATTAAAGATCAGTTAAAAAAAGAAGCAGATACAACTTCTGAAAAAAAAGCTGAAAAACCACAATCAAAACCGGAAGGAACAGTTGAAAAGAAGGATACATCCGAAACAAAAACAAAGGAAGAAAAAACAAAGACAGTCCAAAAAGAAGAAAAAGACGTAGAGATCATTGAAGAGGAAGAAGAAGGCGCATACCGGGTAAAGAAAAAGCCAGAGCTCAGTAAGAAACTGAAAGAAAGATTGCTAATTAGAAAACAGATAAAAAAGAGGACGCCTGACTTTATCAGAGAGGAATGGTTCAGATACAAACGAATTCCAAGGAACTGGAGAAGACCAGATGGCATAACATCCAAAATGCGAATTAACTTGAAATATAGACCCAATAAAGTAAGGGTTGGTTACAGAGGGCCGAAAGAGACTCGTGGTTTACATCCCTCAGGTTTTGAAGAGGTTGCAGTATATAATGTGAGCGATATTGAAAATGTCGATCCGAAGACACAGGCTGCACGGATAGGAAGCACAGTTGGAACTAAAAAACGCATCGAGATAGAGAAAAAGGCTGAAGAATTAGATGTGAGAGTACTTAATAGGAGTTAGAAAGCATGGCTGATTTAAGAAATCAACGAAGGATGGCATCAACACTACTTAAATGCGGTGCAAACAGAGTCTGGATGGATCATGACCGGATTGATGAGATTGCAAAAGCGGTTACAAAAGATGATATAAGGATTCTCATTAGAGGCGAAGCCATAAAAAGTAAGCAAATAAAAGGCATATCTCGTGGACGGAAAAAATTTAATGCAGAGCAAAAGAAAAAAGGGCGTAGACGCGGATATGGTTCAAGAAAAGGAGCAAAGTATGCACGTTTACCTAGAAAAGAACGATGGATACGAACAATACGGCCGATTAGATCTTATCTAAAGACACTAAGATCTGAGGAAAAAATCGACAGGACAATCTATCGCAAATATTACCGTAAGGCAAAAGGCGGCGAGTTCAAAAGCAAACGCCATTTAGAAACCCATTTGATTTCTGACGGGATTATGAAAAAGGAGGGGGTCAACCAATGAAACAAGGGCCACGATATCATGTTAAACTGAGGAGACGACGTGAAGGAAAAACAGATCATAGAAAAAGACTTAAATTATTGAGATCCAGAAAGACAAGAATAGTAGTAAGAAACTCGCTGAAAAACGTAAGAGTGCAGTTTGTTGAATACAATGAAGACGGAGATAAAATTATTGTTTCGGCCACTTCTAACGAACTTATCAGCAAATATCAATGGAAATATTCGACATCTACAACTCCCGCGGCATATTTAACAGGTTTATTGGCTGGGAAAAGAGCCATGGATAAAGGTATAAGTGAAGGCGTTCTGGATATAGGAAGGCAACGTCCCGTGAAGGGTTCTAAGAATTTTGCGGCACTTAAAGGCGTATTGGATGCAGGGATTAAATGCCCACACGGCAATGAGAAAATACCTAGCGAAGATAGAATTTCAGGTAAACATCTAAACAAAGAGATAATGGCTTCTGTAAATGATTTTAAGAGTAAAATTATCGGAGGTAAATAATGGTAGCAAATAGGAGACGGAAACAACGCGGACGTAGACCAGCACAAAAGAGAGAGAGACGACCGGTAGAGTGGGATCCAAAGACAAAACTAGGGAGAATGGTAAAAGGTGGAAAAATCACCAGCATGAGTGACGCGTTAAGAACAGGCCTACCTCTAAGAGAACCAGAAATTGTAGATATCTTGCTACCAGAAACAGATGACGAGGTCATAGATGTAAACATGGTTCAACGTATGACTGATTCCGGCAGAAGAGTGAAATTCGTAATAACTGTAGTCGTAGGAAACAATGATGGGTATGTAGGTTTAGGACAGGCAAAAGGAAAAGAAGTCGGATCGAGCATAAGAAAAGCCATAGAAAACGCAAAGTTAAACATGATAGAAATAAAGAGAGGATGCGGTTCTTGGGAATGCGGCTGCAGAAAGGCCCATACTGTCCCATTTGCTATAAAAGGAAAAAGTGGATCTGTTGAAATTACGTTTAAACCTGCCCCGCATGGGATTGGTCTTGCTACCGGGGAAGTGGCCAAAAAAATCCTCCGGCTAGCTGGAGTGAAAGACTGTTGGGCATTCACATCAGGGAAAACAAAAACCACAGTTAATTATGCAAAAGCTGTTTTTAATGCACTAAAGGAAAACACACAGATGAGAGTTATGAATAGTGAGATCAATAAAATAGGTATAATATCTGGAAGTCTAGGTATTACAGCAGAGACAGAACAACCAACACCACCAGGAACAGAGCAACCAATACCACCAGAGGAGGCAAAATAACATGGTATTTGCGGCAGTAAGAGTTAGAGGAATAGTTAATGTAAAACCTGATATCAAACGCACTTTACAATTATTTCGACTAACTAGAGTCAACCATTGTGTATTACTCGAGGAAAATGCAAGCACCAAAGGCATGCTACAGATTGCTAAGGATTATATAACATGGGGTGAAATAGACAAAGCCATTTTATCGGAACTCATAGGCTCAAGAGGGAAACTAGAAGGAGACAAGGATATAACAGAAGATTACATCAAATCTGCTACATCATATAATAATTTAGAAAAACTATCTCAGGCCATCATCGATAATAAATTCAAATACAAGGACATCCCCAATGTTAAACCAATTTTTAGACTGAGTCCCCCTAAACGGGGATACGAAGGAATAAAAAGATCGTTTGTTAACAAGGGAGCTCTAGGATACCGTAGAAAAGAAATAAATAAATTGTTAGAAAGAATGATATGAAAAAGTTAAATATTTCAAAAAATTTTTATATGGGTATGTTCTATTAAATCTCAGAGGGGGAACCATGGAAGAAACATTATATAATATTGAGATACATAAAGGGATGGATGGATACCTTGGAAAAATCTTTTCAGATGCTGACGGTATTAAAGAGTTTAAAAATGATCATTTAGATCAGCTACTAAGAGATATGACCATTGACATGCAGCTTGCCCTGGAAGAATTTTCCAATCGTTCCAGTGAAGAATTTGTCGAAGGCCATGACGGAGGAAAAATATAGGGGTAATCTTTTTAAATGTATCTGGCATTTGGTGCTTCTATTATATCTATAGATATGGAGGATAATGTTACAATATACTCGATTTGAAAAGGCACGTATAATTGGTGCCAGAGCCCTGCAGATATCCATGGGAGCTCCATCACTAATAAAAATACCAAAAGACGTTATTTTCCCTATTGATATAGCTATGCTTGAGTTTAAAGAAGATGCAATACCAATCACTGTAAAAAGAATGGAGCAATTGTAGTTTAAAGAGGAAATCACATGGCCAAAGATGAACAGGAGAAGGAAGCAGAAGTGCAAAAAGACGAAGAAATGATGGCATCTGAAGAAACATACATGACCTCTGGTGCCCATATTGGAACAAGACAAAAAACAGCAGATATAAAAGAATTCATATACAAAGTTAGAAACGATGGATTATACATAATCGATGTTAAAAAAACTGACAAGAGGACAAAAATTGCCGCAAAGTTTCTTGCCAAATATGATCCAGCCAATATTTTAGTTGTATCTGTACGTCAGTACGGGCAAAAACCAATTGAGAAACTAGGCGAATATACAGGGATGAATACCTTAGCTGGGCGTTTCAGACCAGGTACTCTGACAAACCCCAATGCCAAAGGATTTCTTGAGCCTGAGCTGGTGATTGTAACTGACCCACTCGCCGACTCGCAGGCCCTGCATGAAGCAGAAAACATTGGTATCCCAGTTGTTGGGTTATGTGATACTAACAACGAAACCAAACACCTTGACCTAGTAATACCAACAAATAACAAAGGAAGACGAGCGCTAGCTCTTGTCTATTGGTTATTAACCCGAGCAATAATGAAGGAAAAAGGTAAGATAAAATCATATGATAAGTTTAAACCTACGGTAGAGGATTTTGAGGCGGAAATCTAAATAGTTTTTTGAGGACAGCTGCATAAAATTACAAGGTTGAAAGGAGATACATGCAGATTAAGGTAAGCGATAATATAATACTCGTTGGTACTGCACATATTTCACAAGACAGCGTCGATGAAGTAAGACAAACTATTGAGCGATATAAGCCAGATATTGTCGCGGTTGAACTTTGTAAGAGGCGATACGAATCCATAACAAAAAAGGATAAATGGGAAAACACCCCCATTACTTCTCTTTTGAAATCAAATAATTCATATCTAATGCTTGCACAAACATTCTTGTCATCCGTCCAGAGAAAGCTGGGCAAGGATCAAGGCGTTGAACCAGGCTCTGAAATGATTGCAGCCATGGATGAGGCGAAAAATCATAATTTAGAAGTGGCACTTGTAGACAGAGACATATCAATCACCTTAAAAAGAGCCTGGAAGAAGATGGGCATTAGAGAGAAGTTTAGATTGACTTGGGAATTTCTAAAGGCAATCCTAGGATATGGCGAAGAAGAATTGGAAGAGCTGGATCTAAAAGAATTAATGGACCAGGATGTAATCTCTGCCATGATGGAGGAACTTGGTGAAATTGCACCAAGCGTTACCACTGTTTTGATTCATGAAAGAGATGAATATATTGCCAAAAAAATTCTTGATGAAAGTAAAAAGGGAAAAGTTGTAGCAGTAGTAGGCGCAGGTCATCTTAAAGGTATTAAAAAACATTTAGAGAAGAAAAAATTAGATGTCGATCTGAAGGAGTTGGAATATGTTCCCCAAAAACGATTTAGCATATTGAAGGCTATTGGTTATGCCATACCAGTTGTTTTTGCAGTACTGATTATTTATGCTTTTCTAAACAAAGGACCTGGTCTAGTCACAGAGATGTTTATTTATTGGTTTTTGATCAATGGCATTTGCTCAGCGATTGGAACTGCAATTGCACGAGGGCATCCGCTCTCTATAGCAACTGCTTTTGTCGCTGCTCCAATCACCTCATTAAATCCCGCAATCGCTGCTGGATGGGTTGCTGGGTACGTAGAAGCGAAATTAAGAATGCCAGTGATAAAGGATTTTCAAAATCTTGGTAAACTTGACAGTCTTCGTGATTTCTGGAATAACCGGGTTATAAGACTACTTATGGTTGTGGCATTAGCAAATGTAGGCAGCATGATCGGCACCTTTGTAGCGTTACCATACTTACTAAGCCTTGGATTTGGCGGATAAACTTTTTATTCTCAAAACATTCATAAACACCATAGCAATTAATTGGAAAACATATATGGCCGAGAAAAGAAGGATCTATGCATCTTTTCATGACATACCCCCCAGGGAGTACATGTACTTTCCAAAAGGTACTCTTGAAATGGGGAAACCAGGGAAATTCAGTAGAATCGAAATAAAACATCTCCTCATATCAATGGGCGTTTTAACAATAGCATTTTCATTTGCACTCACAGGAAATAATCTAATTACTGGACTTACCAATGGATTTCAGTTACACTCTTTGCAATTTGGCATTGCAAAATCGTTTTTAGGGGTAGTAACCGCATTTTTCTTCCATGAGTTTTCACACAAATTCATGGCTCAGAAATATGGCCTATGGGCCGAATATAGAATGTTTCCAAGGGGTTTATGCATGGCACTATTACTTGGAGTTTTCACCCCATTGGTATTTGCAGCCCCGGGAGCAGTAATGTTCAGGGGAGAACCAAGAGATTTTGAAATGGGGCATATAGCTGTTGCGGGCCCTCTAGCAAACATAGTGATTGCCGCTGTGACACTTCCACTGTACCTCTTTGTTTTCTATGAAATATCAGTATTGGGGGAAATTGTTGGGTTTATATGTTTAATAAATACAGTACTAGCAACATTTAACCTGCTACCCTTTGGTCCACTCGATGGGGTAAAAGTAGTTAGATGGAATGGGACTGCCTGGGCAATATTGCTTATTGTGGCAATGACCCTAATGACAATCATATTCATCCGATTTACATTTTACTGAACTAGAAATACCGGCGTATAAATCCACCATATCTTAAAAGTCAAGATAATTATGTAGAGGGCGTAAAAATATATTGAATCTTTATCTCGACAGAAACTTCATTTTAGGGATTGATCTGATATTGATTAGCCCTAATTTTTTAATATCGGGATATATCAAGATAATACCCACAATTATTGCAAGTGCATCTGCAATAGGAAATGCCAACCATAGAGTCGGATGACCAAACTGAAGAGTTAGAAAATATAAAACAGGGAAAAAAGCAATAAGCTGTCTTATTGCAAGAGCAATAAATATTTTCATTCCTTTTCCAATTCCTTGGAAAACCCAAATGACAGTTACTGCTGGTCCAACTGCAAAGAAGAGAAGATTTATACGACGAAATGCATCTGTTCCAATATCTATAAGAGTTGCATCTGAGCTAAATATCTTGATAAGCTCCCCTGGAATAAGTTGGAATATCAAAAAAGCAAAAAAAGAAACTGAGAATGTAAATAATATCGCTATTTTAATAGTCTCTCTGATTCTTTTGTAGTTTTTACTGCCATAATTGTATCCAATAATTGGAATCAAAGCTAGAACTAACGCAAATACTGGTGTCAAAACCAAAGTTTGGAGTTTGTAGTAAATGCCAAGAATAGCAACAGTAACAATAGCCATGGAAGATCCCCCAAGTATCATATTTGCTCCACCAATAGTTATGCTTATTACCAATTGGATCATCATCGTTGGGGTACCAACAACAAATAGTTCTCTAATTACATTCAAATCAGGCGTGAATCCTTTGAATGTTATACCTACTTCAGTTCTATTGCTTATCAAAATCACAGTTACAAAAATGCAGGAAATGACCCTAGATAGAACAGTAGCAATAGCCGCACCTTCAACGCCAAGTAATGGAAAGCCCCATAAACCAAAAATTAACAATGGATCTAGAACAATATTTAAAGATGCAGTCAAAATCAATATAAACATCGGTAATAGATAATTCCCTTGAGCTCTCAGAATGTTGATACCTGCTCTAAGGTAAAACAATGAAAAAGATCCTAAAAGAATGATACGCAAATATGCTGCACCTAGATTTATAACATCAATGTCACTAACAAACAATCTGATAATACTCTCGGAAAAAAATTGGCCTATTATAAGAGTAATAAATCCCAAAAATATAGCTAAAAGAATTGAATTACCAGCAGCCAGACTTGCTTTCATCTGCTGTTTTTTTCCAAGTGATTTTGATATCAAAGATTGGGTGCCAACACCTGCACCAATTGCTATACCTGCAAGAATCATTTGTATCGGAAAAGCAATTGATAGGGCTGAAATGGCATTTACACCAAGTCTACCAATAAAGATCGTATCAACCAAATTGTAGCTTGTTATTAATAGTAGTCCAATAGCAGAAGGAACAGATAATCTAAGGAGAAGTTTTGCAATGGGTTCTTCACCCAATCGGTCAGAATTAGATTTGGTATTCATAATCAATGCACATTTCTATTTCTACATTAT